>JAESTR010000181.1 GCA_016763495.1 Kordiimonadaceae bacterium | reverse complement strand
CAATAGCTGCGCGCTTCCAGATCGATTGGTAATAATAGCACTTTTCTAATCAGTCTGAATGTAAAGAAAATGGGGGTTCGCCTCCATTTTTTTATGTGTATTTCAATAAAATCTTTTGTCATAAATCAGTAACAAACCAGACACCTCTTAGACTTGCATCCTACCTATAACGGCACATGAATAATGAACTAGTGCATGAAATTACGTAGGAACGATCATGACAAAGAGACACTCTTTCACGGCCTTAGCAGTGGTTGCTGCGGCCCTCGTTACGACAGCAAACCCAACATTCGCAAACGACCAAGTTCGCATTGTTGGTTCCTCTACGGTTTATCCATTCTCTACGGTTGTTGCCGAGCGCTTTGGCCGGACAACCGAGTATAAAACACCCGTCGTTGAAAGCACGGGCACGGGCGGTGGCTTCAAACTTTTTTGTACTGGCACAAGTGAAGATACTGTTGATGTATCAAACGCGTCACGCGCCATCAAAAAATCTGAAGTTGCGCTTTGCGCCAAAAACGGCGTTAAAAATATCATCGAAGTTAAAATAGGGTACGACGGTATCGTCATGGCTAACGCGCTTGAAGCTCGATCCTTCAGCCTTACAACACGCGATATCTTCCTCGGGCTCGCCAAAGACGTACCAAATGGTAACGGCGGCCTTAAAAGAAATACTGCACGAACCTGGGCCGACATTAATCCATCTCTGCCGAATATTGAGATTGAAGTGCTCGGGCCCCCGCCAACATCAGGCACACGCGACGCCTTTGTTGAACTGGCTATGGAATCTGGCTGTAAAAGCTTTGCATGGATTAAAGCGCTCAAAAAATCAGACAAAAAAGCCTACAAAATCCTTTGCCACACTGTGCGCGAAGACGGTGCGTTCATCGAAGCCGGAGAAAACGACAATCTGATCGTGCAAAAATTAGCAGCTAATACAAATGCACTCGGCATCTTTGGCTTCAGTTTCCTAGACCAAAATAGCGACACTGTGAAAGCTGCAAAAATCAACGGTGTTGATGTCAGCTTTGAAGCGATTGCAGATGGTAGCTACCCAATTTCCCGCCCACTCTTCTTCTACGTTAAAGGTGAGCACTTGGGCTCAGTTAAAAGCCTCAAGCCTTTTGTTGAAGCCTTCATCAGCGATGCGGCAACAGGCGAAGATGGCTACTTGTCTGACCGCGGTTTGATCCCAATGGGTGAAGACGAGCGCAGAGCAGCTATCAGCGCGATCAAAGCGAAGCTCAAATAAGCCAACTATGAATTGAGCGAATATAAAAAATAGAATTGTGATACCAACGCATGACACCTTCCTTAGCAAAAAATAAGGCAGTATCCTCGCGGAAACAGTTCGCGGAAGGGGCCATAAAGCTAATGCTTTTGGCCTCTTCTGGCGTTGCTGTATTAGTGACCGGAGGTATTGTTTTTTCCCTCGTGTTTGAAAGTGTGCGCTTCTTTGCGGAAGTAGGCATCTTTGACTTTCTGTTCGGCACAGACTGGAATCCCCAAATAGCCATGCGGTCTGACCAAGTTGCCTCATCTGGGGCCTTTGGTGCCGTGCCGTTGTTTGCAGGCACCTTACTGATCAGTCTTTTGGCACTGACCTTAGCGTGCCCCATGGGCATTTATTCCGCCATTTATCTGGCTGAATATGCTGACCCAAAACACCGGGCGATCATCAAACCGTTGTTAGAGATTATTGCCGGTGTGCCAACTGTTGTATACGGTTTTTTTGCCGTAATCGTCATCGCGCCTGCTCTGCGAAATATTGGTGCATCCTTAGGATTGGATGTGGCGTCTGAATCAGCACTTGCGGCAGGCTTGGTGATGGGTGTGATGATCATCCCGCTTATATCCTCCATCTCGGATGATGTTATTACAGCCGTACCATCCGCATTACGCGAAGCTTCGCTGGGGCTCGGGGCAACCAAATCTGAAACCATTCGAAAAGTTGTGCTGCCTGCGGCTTTGCCGGGCATTGCCGGCGGCGTCATGCTGGCTGCATCCCGGGCACTTGGGGAAACTATGATTGTGGTTATGGCGGCTGGTTTGGCTGCCAACTTAACTTTCAACCCCCTAGAAGCTGTCACCACGGTAACGGTGCAAATTGTAATGCTGCTCACCGGCGACCAAGAATTTGACAGTGCAAAAACACTGGCAGCATTTGCACTAGGCCTTGCCTTATTCATCCTCACGCTCATCCTCAACATCGCAGGGAACTGGGTCGTCAACAAGTACAAGGAAGCTTATGACTGATCGGCATCACGCGCTTTCAAAACAAGCTTTGCCAGGTTTGGCTAGCCGCTATAGTGCAGAAAAACGTTTCAAAAATTATGGCAAAATGGCCATTATTTTCAGCTTATCTGTTTTAGGTTTTTTGATCACTGCCATTGTACTTAAAGGCTCAGGTGCCTTCATAAAAACTGATATAAAACTGGAAGTCACGAGGGAACTCGTCACCACCTACGGTGATGATGATTTCATGTTACTTCGCAAAACAGTGCTGCATAATCTACCAGAGGCAAAAGGACGTTTGGGTAGAAAGGCAGCTTACAATATGGTATCTGCAGACGCTGAAGTAGGCCTGAGAGCCGGACTGGATGCGCTGCTGGAAAACCGGGGCGATCTCCCGCAAGTATTTGATGTTTGGGTGCCCGCGTCAGATGATGTGGATATGGCCTGGAAAGCAGATCTGTCTGATGCAGCGCTTGGTCGTTTTTCACAAACGCAAGCCGGTTGGTTACAATCCTTTGCCAAAAAGGGCCGCCTTAAAATCAGCTTCAACAGTAACTTCCTGATGAATGGCGATAGCCGAGACCCCGAACGCGCGGGCATCGGCGGGGCCTTGATGGGCTCCATTTTTACCTTGCTGGTTTGTCTCGTGTGCTCGTTCACCATTGGTGTATTCGCTGCTATTTACCTTGAAGAATTTGCACAAAAGAACAAGTTTACCGCGTTTCTGGGAGTAAATATCAACAATCTCGCCACCGTACCCCCGATCATCTTTGGCTTGTTGGGGCTGGCAGTTTTTCTCAATATATTTGGCATGCCGCGCTCCTCATCTTTGGCAGGCGGCATGGTTTTGTCCCTGATGACATTGCCAACAATTATCATCACCAGCCGGGTATCCTTGGCTGCAGTACCGCCGTCCATCCGTGAAGCTGCACTCGGTGTTGGTGCCTCCCATGTGCAGGCCGTGTTCCACCATGTATTGCCCCTTGCAATGCCCGGAATTCTAACAGGGACTATCTTGGGTATGGCCCGTGCACTTGGGGAAACAGCGCCTTTAATGATGATCGGCATGGTCGCCTTTATCGTTGATCCTCCGGGTAATTTCACAGAACCAGCTACAGCACTGCCCGTACAAGTTTACTTATGGTCAGACAGCCCAGAGCGCGCCTTCGCAGAGAAAACCGCTGGTGCCATTATGGTCCTGCTGGTGTTCCTCGTGCTGATGAATTTAACCGCGATCATTCTGCGCAAAAAACTTGAAAAGAAATGGTAAAAGCATGACCGTACAGCAAATAATATCACCGCTGAAAACCGATATGGAAACACCCAAAATTACCGCACGAAATGTGTGTGTATCTTACGGTGACCACCAAGTTTTATTTGATATCGAACTGGATATACCCCGCTGTAAAGTAACAGCCCTGATCGGCCCGTCCGGCTGCGGAAAAACAACATTCCTGCGCAGTATCAACCGCATGAATGACCTTATCCCCACATGCAAAGTAACCGGGGATATCTGCTTAGACGGCGCCAACGTGTATGACGCCGCCGTAGACGTAGAGGTTTTGCGCCGGCGCATTGGCATGGTCTTCCAAAAACCAAACCCCTTCCCTAAAACCATCTATGAAAATGTAGCATACGGCATCAAATTACACGGTCTGTCCCGCGATAAAGCGGATTTGGATCGTCGTGTCGAAAAAAGCCTGCGCCGTGCAGGGCTATGGGATGAAGTATCAAGCAGGCTCGATATGCTGGGCACAGGCTTGTCAGGCGGCCAGCAACAACGCCTGTGTATTGCGCGAGCAATTGCCATTGAACCCGATGTAATTTTAATGGATGAACCATGCTCAGCCTTGGTCCCAATCGCCACCGCGCGCATCGAAGAATTGATCCATGAACTGAAAGAAAAATATACCATCGTTATCGTCACACATTCTATGCAACAAGCCGCCCGTGTTTCAGACTTTACTGCTTT
>JAESTR010000180.1 GCA_016763495.1 Kordiimonadaceae bacterium | reverse complement strand
TCCTGTACATCGATAGGGTTGTCCGCGTGCTCACCGCCATTGATGATATTCATCATAGGCACAGGCAGCACATGCGCATTAGGGCCACCGACATAGCGGTATAGAGGCATACCAAGACTGTCAGCCGATGCTTTTGCTATCGCCAAAGATATTCCAAGAATAGCATTGGCACCAAGGCGGGATTTGTTTTCCGTGCCGTCAAGGTCACGCATAACTTGGTCGATAGATAGCTGGTCTTCACTGTCCAAGCCAACAAGAGCGTCAAACAATTCACCATTCACAGCGTCAACAGCATTAAGCACGCCTTTACCCCGGTAACGTCCACCGCCATCACGCAGCTCCACAGCCTCATGGGCACCTGTTGAGGCGCCAGACGGCACTGCAGCACGGCCAAAACCGCCATCTTCTAGAATTACATCTACTTCAACAGTGGGGTTGCCGCGGCTATCAAGAATTTCGCGGCCGAGAATATCAATTATCGCACTCATGTAGGGTATCCTTAGCGCTAAAAAGTAACAGGAGGTTTTCTGCGCGCATAGTTACCCAAAAACGGCCAAAAACGCAAGGTTCGGTAAGTAAAAACCTTTAAAAGATGGGGATTTATAACAGTTTAAAGAAATAGCGCGCCTTTAAAGCCGCCAATAATCTTCCAATACATAGAATAATTCGCGCATTCTTTTGAGCTGGGCTGCGGGCATGCCAGTATTCATACCTTTTTCCGCAAGTATCAACTGAGCCTTTAATTCACCAAGGTCTGCGCGCTTTTCTTTATGATTAGGCTGATGAGCGACACGAATTTCTGCTTCACCAAGCAACGCGTCGACACGCGGAACCGACCATAGCACAAAGTGCTCTGACGATTTACGGAGATCAGATAGGGCATCCCTTAGGGGTCGCCACTGCATCCCGACACTGACGCTTTTAAGCTCATGGAGCCTGAAATAGAGCTGAGACTTTTCTTTATTTTTTGATTTCAACACTTCCAGACTGCGCGCTACAGCATAGAAGGCCTGAGCTTCGCGGAACTTCCCTACTGATGCTGCAGCATTTGCGGCTTCAATATAAAGGTTTACCCGCCTACCGGCTGTTGCCCTAGCAGGTAGTCGTCGCAGAGCGCCTTGCCACGCGGGTACTATTTTCTTTGTTCGTTTCGCAGCGGTTAATGTACGCGCCCGGATAAGAGATAATGGCCTTGTAAGTGCATGGTTTTCGCCCTGTATTTCCACAAAGTCAGCCCAAGTGCGTTCAACTTTCTTTTCAGCACTACGCATTTCTTTTCTAGTAGCGCGGCCGGGCCCATAGTTCGTCATGATAAAGGAAACTTGTTGCATGTTGGCTGCTTCTTTAGCCAGATCAACGTCTTTAGCCAAAGTGCCACCGCCACCTAACAATAAAGCCGTTGCACATATATACCCAAGATGAGTTTTACGCATGTAAACACCTCTTATCCGCAGGCAATAAATGCCTAACTTAAATACTATATCTTAGATTATGCAATAATGGGGCCTATTTAAAAGCTCTTAACCCCACAAAAAAAGAGAGCCATAGCTCTCTTTAAAAATAGTACTAACCCAACTGCTTAGGTAGCGGCCAAAAACTAGGCGTTAAACCATCCTGCTTTGTGCCAAAGCGGCCCCAACAAAGCTTGCAAACAAAGGATGCGGCTCAAACGGCTTAGACTTAAGCTCGGGATGGTATTGTACGCCAATAAACCATGGGTGGTCAGGAATTTCCATAATCTCAGGCAATTTCCCGTCGGGAGACATACCAGAGAACAGCACACCAGCTTGCTCTAGCTTCTCAACATACCCGACATTGACTTCATACCGGTGCCTGTGGCGTTCAGAAATATCTGTGGTGCCATATATCTGGGCAACAAGTGAGCCTTCTTTCAACTTTGCGTCATACGAGCCAAGGCGCATAGTGCCGCCAAGGTCCGTTTCCGTGGTACGCTTCTCAACACTACCGTCTTCACGGGTCCACTCGGTAATTAAACCAACAACAGGGTTATTGTGCGCTTCAAACTCAGTTGAGCCTGCATCATTAAAGCCAGCTAAGTTACGCGCAGCTTCAACTGTAGCCATTTGCATTCCCAGACAGATGCCAAAGTATGGCACGTTACGTTCGCGTGCGAATTTTGCGGCTGCAATTTTTCCTTCCGTGCCGCGCTTACCAAAGCCTCCCGGCACCAAAATGGCGTGCACGCCCTCAAGCCGGTGTATGGCGTCTTCTTTTTCAAAGACTTCAGCTTCGATCCACTCGATGTTGACTTTAACCTTATTAGCTATGCCGCCATGGGTTAAAGCTTCACTCAAGGATTTATAGGCATCGCGCAGGCCTGTGTATTTGCCAACCACCGCTATTTTGACTTCGCCTTCAGGGTTCTGGACACGGTCCACAATTTCTTCCCAGCGGGAAAGGTCAAGCTCCTGCGAATGTGCAAGATCAAAGGCTTTCAATACCTCAACATCCAACCCTTCGTTATGGTAGGAAATGGGAACCTGATAGATAGAAGCAACATCCAGCGCTGGAATAACCGCTGTCTCAGCCACATTGCAATAAAGCGACATTTTCCTACGATCGCTATCTGATATCTCGTGCTCAGAGCGACACACCAGAATATCTGGCTGAATACCAAGCGAACGCAAGTCACGAACACTATGCTGAGTTGGCTTGGTCTTCAGTTCACCGGCAGCTGCAAGATACGGCACCAATGTTAGGTGCACAAAAATTGACCGCCCGCGACCCAAGTCAATCGATAACTGGCGAATGGCTTCCATGAAAGGCGCAGCTTCCATGTCGCCTGCCGTGCCACCAATTTCGCACAGTATAAAATCAACATCTTCTTGCTCAGCCAAAGCAAATTCTTTGATGGCATCTGTTACGTGCGGGATAACTTGTACAGTGGCCCCTAAATAATCACCACGGCGTTCGCGTTGGATAATCTGCTGATATATACGGCCTGACGTAATATTATCGCTTTGGCGAGATGGCACACCAGTGAAGCGCTCATAATGACCAAGGTCTAGGTCTGTCTCAGCACCATCGTCGGTTACAAACACTTCGCCGTGCTGCATCGGGCTCATGGTGCCGGGGTCGACATTCAAATATGGGTCAAATTTTCTAAGCCGTACTTTGTAGCCGCGCGCCTGCAAAAGCGCGCCCAGTGATGCAGAAAGTAGTCCTTTTCCTAAAGAACTAACTACACCACCCGTAATGAAAATATAACGTGTCATATGACCTCTCTAACACAAGAAAACCCCGCCAGCTCAAGGCTCAGCAGTTAACCTACTCTATACGAAAACACTTTACACAAAAGAGAAGCGGGGGCCAATGGCCCCCGCTTAAACTCTTTGATTTCTAACCCTCAGGAAGCGAGGGTAATTCCGGGATCTTGTTCCCGTCTACCTCTTGCTGAACGACCGGCTCTTCTTGAACCACAGCATCCAGTTCGCCGGTCTTTTGGCCTGCAAGCCAACCAAGCGCCAAGGAGTTGGATAAAAACACAATCGCAAGCCATTTGGTTGCTTTGGTAAGCAAATCACCAGCACCGCGGGCGGTCATCATACCGCCAGCACCACCGCCACCCATACCAAGTGCACCGCCCTCTGAGCGTTGCAGCAAAATGGTTACTACCAGCGCTAACGCTACTATCAAATGGATACTAAGCAAAACCGTTTGCATGAACTTGTCCTAAAAACCGTATATTTACCTATATATATGCACTCTCGCACATATACCAAATCAAGCCGGGTTTCTAACGTACCCTGCCCCCTCTTGCCAAGCATTATTTATCAGCTTACGTAAAATCAACGGTACGCGTCAATAATACCATCAAAATCATGAGCTTTTAGGCTCGCACCACCAACCAATGCACCATTCACATTATCAGCACCCATTAACTCTACAGCGTTTGCCGCTTTAACGGAGCCCCCATAAAGCAGCTTAAACTTATCACCTACACTGCCGAATCGTTTCACAAGCGCACCCCGGATAGCCGTATGTATATCAGTCACATCTTGTTTAGTAGGTGTTTTACCTGTTCCTATGGCCCAGACAGGCTCGTAGGCAATGATAGTATTCTCTGGTGTCGCATCAGCTGGAACACTGCCATTAAGCTGACCCAACACAATAGTTTTTGTGTTGCCCGCTTCGCGCTCCGCTTCTGTCTCACCTACACAAACAATAGCTTTCAAGCCTTCAGCGTGGACAATGCCAGCTTTCGCCAGCACTGTCTCGTCACTTTCTCCGTGGTCTGCACGGCGTTCAGAATGGCCAACAATGATGTATGAAGCCCCGGCGTCTTTCAACATCGCTGCAGATATATCCCCGGTGTGCGCACCACTTTTATTAAAATGGCAATCCTGTGCACCTACAGCGGTAAGGCTCTTGCCGCCGGACGCCATTGCTGCGATCAGTGTATATGGTGGGCAAATAAGCGTTTCGCACGCAGCGTCTGCTTTTTCAGCAATTAAGGTTTCAAGCGCTTCAAACTCAGCCAAACTGGCAGCTACGCCATTCATTTTCCAATTACCAGCAACTAGGGGAGTGGGTTTCGTCATGGGACTTGCCTGCCTTTTAAATACCAAAAATTACCAATATTTTTATATGCCTGCTGCTTATCAAATAACCGTACATTACACCAGACTTGAGATAATATTATTCAGCAGTTGCGGTCCCATATAAGCATGCCTATGATGCGCGGCCAACAATGCCTTTGTAAATAGAGGCGTTGGGTAAATTGAACCTTTATTTTTGATTATCGACAGGAGCTGAGCGCATGCTGCTCAAACTTCGCGGGGGACTAGATTCCTTTCTTGTGACTATTCTACTTGGCCTTCTTATTGGTGCATTTGCGCTTTGGGGGATTGGGCCAAACATGTTGTCTAGCGCCAACCAATCCATTGCGTCTGTTGGGGACACTGAAATCTCCACCAATCGCTACTATAGCCAAGTTCAAAGCCGGGCGCAGGCTATGCAAGCTCAGTTCGGCGGCCAATTAAGCACGCCAGACATCATCCGCTTAATGCGCCTTGATGACCAAATTCTGCAGCAGTTGCTTATTGATGCTGCGATTGAAGAGCATATTTCTACTCTCGGCATGCGGGCGAGTGACGCGCTTGTACGCAAAGAGCTGGAAACAATCGAAGGCTTTTTGTTGCCGGATGGTTCCTTAAGTAAAGAAATGATCCAACAGGCACTTATCTCAAATGGCCTTTCGGAAGAAGACTTCCTTAACGACGTTCGTAACGGCGTGTCGCGTCGCCAATTACTGCAAAGTATGCTCCCTGAAAATGCCCTCCCCAAATATTTCGCTGAAAAGCTTTATACATGGGAAGCTGAGCGCCGCAGAGCTACGATGATTAATATTCCTGCTGATGCGGTGAAGGACTTGCCTGAACCAACAGAGGAAGAAATTGCTGAATTATACGAGAACACTAAAGCAGGCTATATGACGCCCGAACGCCGTTCTTATAGCTATATTCTTGTATCCCCAGCACTATTCGCAGACACCATTGATGTTAGTGAAGAAGACATTCAAGCTGCATACGATGCCCGCTTGAGCGAATATCAGCAGCCAGAGAAGCGTGACTTACAGCAAGTAAGCTTCACTGACGAAGCTGTAGCAAAAGCATTTATCACTGAAGTAGAAGGTGGTGCAGACTTTGCTGAAGCTGGCGCAGCGGTTACAGATTTTACCGCCGACGAAATTAATCTGGGTGTTTTCACCAAAACTGATATTGAAAACACCTATGACACGGCGACAGCTGATGCGGTCTTTGCCTTGGACGATGGAGGCATCACCGCGCCTCTTTCAGCTTTCTCTGGCTTTAACGTGTTTAAAAACACTGCAACCACAGTAGCCGTTACCCGAACACTAGACGATGTACGGCCAGAAATCGAAAAAGCATACAAGGAAGAAGAAGCCATTGAGCTTATGTATGACTTCTTGCCTGAGCTTGAAGAAGCCGTTGCGGATGAAGCTGACCTAGTAGCAATTGCAGCCAATGAAAATGTCGCTGCTAAAATCGCGTTATCCGTTGCTACGGTTTCTGATGTTACAAGCCGCGGGCTATCCCTACTTGGTGCCTCAGCTGTAACAAGTCAGGAAGAAGCGACTATTATGCAGCATGCTTTCCGCTCTACGACTGAAGAGGACCTGCAGCTAACAGACATTGACCCAAATGACGCTGCAAAAGGCGTGTATCTGATAAAAGTATCAACCATTGCTGAAACAGCGCAACAGCCTTTAGAAGACGTGAGAACAGACGTTGCAGCAGCTTGGACAGCCAATGAAAGGCAGGCCAAAGCGGGCGATCTTGCTGAAACAGCTAAAACACGCTTGGCTGCTGGCGATGACCCTGAGCTTATCGCAGTGGAACTTGGTGGCACGTCATTTGATGCAAAAAATGTTGTGCGGACAGCTGGTGTTAACAGCAGTTTAGCAAATAACATTCGCCAACTGATATTTGACACAGCTAACGGCGGTATCGACCTAGAGAAAGCTGCCGACGGCAACGGCTATATAGTTGTGCGTGTCGATGAAGTAACTCCCGGTGATGTAGCAGCCAACACTGCAGCAGTGGTTAAGCGATTGACGGAGCTTAACACACAGATGTCACAGGATATCTACGCCCAGTACCAAGCGTATCTGCAAAGCAGTTATCCGCCTGTCGTGAACCGAGCCTTACAAAAGCAATTGTTCAGCGAGAATTCGCAGCAGCAGTAAGGAAAACTGATAGATGGACGACTTTATCAGGCGTTATAAGGCGGGTGAGCCACAAGTCTTGTCAGAAATACTTGTGGCTGACTTGGACACGCCTGTATCAGCCTATTTAAAGTTATCCCAAAACGAGCAATATAGCTGCCTGCTTGAAAGTGTGCAGGATGGTGAAATTCGGGGGCGCTATTCTATCATTGGATTGCGCCCTGATGTTATTTGGCGCAATGACGGCGCTAAAACGCGTATTTGCAGGAATGTGACTGCAGACCCTATCTACACCCCTATTTCTGGTAAGCCGCTTGATAGTTTACGCGAGCTTGTAAGCGAAAGCCTCATTGACTTACCGCACCCGCTGCCACCTATGGCTGCCTGTGTAGTCGGGTATATGGGCTATGACATCGTGCGCCAAATGGAAACACTTGCGCCCGCTAAACCAGACCCTCTAGGCCTAGAGACATCTATTTTCATCAGGCCTTCCGTGATGGCTATATTTGATAGCGTCACCAATCTGATCACATTGATAGCCCCCATTCGTGCACAATCCGGTGTATCAGCTGAAACAGCACACGGTAACGCCGAGCGCCTACTGGAAGAAATGCAGGAAAGACTGAATGCACCTCTTCCCTTAACGGCGGCAATTGCGGCTCCTGAGAGTTTTGATGAACCAACATCAAATACGAGCCCTGAAGAATACCGTGAAATGGTACGAACAGCACAAGAATACATTCTTGCTGGGGATATTTTCCAAGTGGTGTTAAGCCAGCGCTTCACCGTTCCGTTTGAGCTACCTGCATTTTCACTGTACCGCGCCCTGCGGCGTACCAACCCGTCCCCACACATGTATCATTTGGCATTTGATGATTTTGCCATCGTAGGATCAAGCCCCGAGATACTTGTGAAACTGCATGACGGTGAAGTAACCATTCGCCCTATTGCAGGCACGCGTATGCGCGGCGCAAACCCAGATGAAGATAAATTCCTCGCAGAAGACTTATTATCAGACAAGAAAGAGCTCGCTGAACACCTGATGTTGCTTGACCTTGGCCGCAACGATGTGGGTCGTGTAGCCAAACCGGGCACCATTGAAGTCACGTCCCGTAATAAGATCGAGCTTTATTCTCACGTGATGCATATTGTTTCCAACGTTGTTGGGCAGATCGATGAAAAATTTGATGCCATTGACGCCCTTTCAGCCGGTTTCCCTGCGGGCACAGTCTCAGGTGCACCTAAAGTACGGGCGATGGAAATTATTGACGAGCTAGAAGTGGATGCCCGCGGCCCGTATGCTGGCAGTGTTGGCTATTTCAGTGCAAACGGTAGTATGGACACAGCCATTGTGCTGCGCACAGCAATCGTGAAAGACGGTAAACTACACGTGCAAGCCGGCGCAGGCATTGTAGCAGATAGTGATCCCGAATCTGAATTCCAAGAATGCCGAAACAAGGCCCGCGCGCTTGTTGTTGCAGCCAAAGAAGCTCTACGTTTTGCAGCTAGTAACCGCCAAACACTCTAAACCTCGTTTGTCCAATATTGGCTTATCTTGCCTTGGCTATTACCTAGCCTGAGCAGACTTGCCTGCAGCAGCTTCAGTTTCAGCCACTATTTGGCTAAGCGGTACCAATATAAAGCCTTTATCCGCCAAATTGGCTGACCAAAAATTTAATGCTTTCAGTGTCTCAGGGTATGGGTGACCGATAGCTATCGCATATCCCTTTATTTTGGCGATTTCTTCAGTACGGGTAAGCTGCGACAAGATCGCTTGCATGGTGCGCTCGTTGTCCAAAAATATGTCTCTTGAAACCGTAGGCACACCCGTTGCCCTCGCGGCCCGCCCAGCCACACTTTTAGGTGATGTTAAACTATCAAGAAATAAATACCCGCCACGACGTAAGTGGGTCATAACACGGACCATCAACCCGGGTTGCTCTGTCAAATAGCTACCCATATGATTGTTAATGCCCACAAAACCGCCGAAACGGCCTAAATTCCATAATATTCTGCGCTCAAATTCGTCTGCTGCCAAACTACTGAGTAGCGCATTCGGGCCCGGGTCAGCATTTTCCAGCTTGGGCTCCATCGGCATATGTACCATCAATTCATGCCCCGCGTTCTTCAGTACATTAGTTTGCTCTGGCAATCTCTCTGCATACGGCAAGAAAGAAAGTGTTAGCGGCCCAACCATGTCAGCCATAGACATGCTGATATCATACGATAGGCCAACATCATCGATAACGATGGCTATACGCCCATATGGGGATTGACCATTCCATGCAGCCGCATGTTGCTGCCAAGCTGGCTTATCAGGCTCAAGAGGCAATATCGTGTCAATATCTTCAATAGGAACAGAAGAATGACCTTCAACAGCCGCGATAATGCCTTCAATGTCTTTTGCTTCAACCCTTATCTGAATTTGATCTGTTACAACCGCGGCGTCAGATGTCACTGTATTCTCATTATTCAACAAATAAACCATCGAAAAAAGAACAAGCGCTATCACAACGCTGTACAAGCCCAGTGCTACCTTCTTTATGTTAATTTCCTGAAGAAATTCCTTTAGCTCAAGGAGCCTGCGAGCCAGTTTCTGGACCAATACGTTCAACAAAATGTGTTTAACTTTCAAATTCTTGGTCTTAAAACCAGTCCACCATTGACAATTCTGCGGAAAAAAGCATTGTCCACTCTTACCCATGAATCAGCGGGCGTTTGCAATGTATATCCTCATCGATAACTACGATAGCTTTACCTACAATTTGTACCATTATCTTGTCGAACTTGGTGCAAATGTAGTCGTATGGCGCAATGACAAAATATCGGTTGAAGAAGTCATCACGAAGAACCCTATGGGCATTATCATTAGCCCCGGCCCCTGCACACCTGACGGCGCGGGCATTTGCCTTGATCTTGTGAAAGCTGTGGCAGGTAAAATACCGTTGCTCGGCGTGTGCCTTGGGCATCAGACAATTGGACAAGTATTTGGCGGTCATGTAGTGCGTGCACCAAAAGTGATGCACGGCAAAACCAGCATGATCACCCACAACGGCACGGGTATATTCGAAGGCATACCCAGCCCCTATCAGGCAGCGCGTTACCATTCACTAACAGTTGATAAAAACACACTGCCAACTTGTTTTGATGCGACAGCAACATCTGATGATGGTTTGTTGATGGCTATAAAACACAAAGAGTATGAATTATACGGCGTACAGTTTCACCCGGAAAGCATCGCGTCTGATCACGGGCACTCTCTCTTGAAAAACTTCCTCGACATCTGCAAGCAGGAGGCTTTAGAGCATGCCTGATTTTACAGCGGTCATTGCAAAGACATCCGTTGGGCAGACACTCAGTGTTGATGAAGCAGAGCATGCTTTTGATATATTGATGCGCGGCGAAGCTGATATTGCCCAGATGGCTAGTTTTCTCACCGCCCTCAGGGTACGCGGCGAAACCGTGCCCGAAATAGTAGGCGGGGCCAAAGCCATGCGCGCTAGAGCGGAATTGATCAATGCCCCCAGTAATGCGCTTGATATTGTAGGCACAGGCGGTTCGGGCCTCGATACATATAATGTATCAACAGCGGCGGCCTTTGTCGCCAGTGCGGCAGGCATTCAAGTGGCAAAGCACGGCAACAGGGCCGCTAGTTCGAAGTCGGGTTCAGCTGATGTTCTTGAGGCTTTAGGTGCAAATTTGGACATCAGCTTCGCTCATGTTCAAAAAGCGCTGGATACCACAGGTTTCACTTTCCTTTTTGCGCGTGCCCACCACAAAGCCATGCGTCACGTAGCGCCTGTGCGCAGCAGCTTAAAGTTCAAAACCATATTCAATTTACTTGGCCCCCTTTCCAGCCCAGCACAAGCCAAGAACCAGCTACTTGGTGTTTTTGATCGCGACTGGGTCCGCCCCATTGCTGAAGTACTCAAAGAACTAGGCAGCAATCACGCTATGGTCGTTCACGGCAGTGACGGCATGGATGAAATCACACTGAGTGGCCCAACGTTTGTAGCAGAGCTTAAGAACGGCAAAATTAAAGAGTATGAACTATCGCCTGCGGATTTGGGCCTGCCCCAAACACCGCTTGCAGATTTGCTAGGGGGCGATACTGCGTACAATGCAAACGCGATCCTTAACCTATTCGACGGCGCACAAAGCCCCTTCCGTGATATCGTGCTGGCAAATGCCGGTGCTGGCTTGATGATAGGCGGCAAGGCAAACTCCTTAATTGACGGTATCGCCATTGCCGCTACCTTAATAGATGATGGCAGCGCAAAATCTGCCATGTCGAAATGGATAAATTTCACCAACAGTGAAGAAACCGAGAACGCATAGTGGCAAATATACTAGATGAGATCTGCGACAGGAAACGCAGCCATGTTGCTGCGGTAAAATCCAGCATTTCACTCGCGGAGCAGGAAAGCCGCGCAAAGGCAGCTTCTGTGCCGCGCGGGTTTATTCGTGCCTTGGAAAAAAAGCGCTCTACCGGTGACTATGGTTTCATTTGCGAGATTAAAAAGGCAAGCCCTTCAAAAGGATTGATCCGCCCTACTGACTTTGACCCAGCTACATTGGCTGCTGGGTATGAACGCGGCGGTGCGGCATGCTTATCTGTACTAACCGATGAGCCTTACTTCCAAGGGCATGATAGCTATTTGCAGGCCTCCCGCGCAGCAGTCAACATCCCTGCGCTGCGGAAAGATTTTATCGTTGATAGCTACCAAATTACAGAAGCCCGTGCTTTGGGGGCAGATTGCATTTTGCTCATTATGGCTGCCCTAGATGATAGCCAAGCACAAGAGTTTGAAAGACTAGCACACGAGCTAGGCATGGATGTTTTGGTAGAAGTGCATGACAAACCTGAACTAGACCGGGCACTAAAGCTTAAATCAAAGCTTATTGGTGTGAATAACCGGAACTTGAAGACCATGGAAGTCTCCCTCCACAACACATTGTCGCTGATGCCCCACTTCCCGGCGGACCGGTTGGCAGTGGCTGAATCCGGCTTAAAACTATTGTCTGACCTTGAGACATGCGAAGCTGCGGGCGCGGGTTGCTTCCTAATGGGTGAAACATTCATGCGGCAGGCTGATGTTGAAATCGCTGTTCGCAGCTTACAGAAAGTCAGCTAATGGCGAAACTCACGCATATTGATGATAAGGGCGCAGCCCATATGGTGGATGTTGGCGCCAAGCCAGTAACCGAGCGCCTTGCGGTGGCTGAAAGCCTTGTGACAATGCAGCCAGCAACACTAAAACTGATTATGGCGGGTGATTTGCCTAAAGGGGATGTGCTGGCAGCATGCAGGCTCGCAGGCATAATGGCCGCTAAGAAAACCAGTGATTTGATCCCGCTTTGCCATCCGCTAGCCATTACAAGTGTGAAACTAGATATTGAAGCCTTCGGCGACACGCAAATCCGAATCGAAGCCCGAGTGAAAGTTGGCGGCCAAACCGGTGTGGAAATGGAAGCATTAACCGCTGCATCAGTGGCCGCGCTAACGCTTTATGATATGGCCAAAGCCGTCGACAAAGGCATGGTTATTGAAAGCACACGTTTGTTATTGAAAGAAGGCGGAAAATCAGGCCGCTATGAGGCACCATCATTATGATTTCCGTCGAAAAAGCCTTTCAAAAAATTGTCAATACAGCCAAACCGCTCCCTACGGAACGACTAGCCATTGCAGAGGCCAGCGGCCGTGTGCTCGCAGGCGCTATCAAAGCACGACGCTCTCAACCCGGTTGCGATATGTCGGCTATGGACGGCTATGCGGTGCGGAGCGCTGACCTAAAAAAAGGTGATTCAGAGGCAAAACTCACACTAATTGGCGAAAGCGCAGCGGGTGCGCCTTATTCTGGCACTCTCAAAACGGGCGAAACAGTGCGCATTTTCACAGGGGCCGCAGTGCCAGATGGTGCTGATCAGGTCGTTATACAGGAAAACACGGGCCCAACAGATACTGGCATTTTTACAGATGACGCACCTGAAACAGGTAAAAACATACGGTATGCAGGCTATGATTTTGCTGACGGCCAAACATTACTTGATGCAGGTGTTTTTATCAGCCCCAAATCTATAGGTCTTATTGCCAGTGCGGGCCACAGCCACGCGATGGTATACCGTGCCCCTAAAATAGCGCTGCTTTCCACAGGCGATGAACTAGCATCCCCTGACCAGAAAAAATTTAAACCCCACCAAACAGTGAACAGCACGATACCGCAACTGGAGGCCATGATTGCCGACACTGGCGCAACCAGTGTTAATCTCGGCCAAGCCGGTGATAATTTAAAAAGCTTGACGGATGCCATCAAAAAAGGCGCAGACGCTGACATATTGGTTACCATTGGCGGTGCGTCTGTTGGCGACAAAGACTTGATGCAGCAAGCCCTCGCCAGGGAAGGCATGGAACTGAACTTTTGGAAAGTCGCCATGAAACCCGGCAAACCCCTGATATTTGGCAAAATTGACAACCAGTATGTACTTGGCTTGCCGGGAAACCCGGTTTCAGCTTTTGTTTGCAGCCTGATGTTCTTGCGCCCGCTTATTGACCAGCTGATGGGGCGCCCTGCACCGCAACCAACAGGTGTTCCCTTACCCGTTGCCACAAACCTGCCTGCCAATGGGCCACGGCAAGACTATATGCGCGCACGTTTAATAGGTAATCCTGGTGAGCGCCATGTTGACCCTGCTGTCTCACAAGATAGCGGGCATTTAAGTGTTTTGGCACTGACTGACGGGTTGATTGTTCGTCCACCTCACGCAGAAGCCGTTGAAGCCGGCACAACGGTACCTTTCATCCCTTTCTAGTGGCCTCCATATACTCGCTCCAAAAGGTTTAACTGCTTGACAGACAATCAAAAGGTGAACTAAAAGAGAACATATCGAAAACATTAGGGCGGAGGACCATATGCTTACGGCCAAACAACACCAGCTTTTATTGTTCATTAATCAACGTCTTACGGACGGCGGGGTATCCCCTTCCTTTGACGAGATGAAAGACGCCCTTGGTTTAAAATCCAAGTCTGGTGTGCACCGTTTGATTAACGCGCTGGAAGAACGTGGTTTTATCCGCCGTATGGCAAACCGGGCACGCGCACTAGAAATTGTGAAGCTACCAGAATCTCAAGGAACACGGCCTGCCGTCGCAGCAGCAAACAATGTTGTTGAAGGTAACTTCGGCAAACCTGCGCCGCAAAGTGCAAATACGGTCAGTGTCCCCCTTCATGGCCGCATTGCTGCTGGTACACCTATTGAAGCGCTAGAAAATAGCGATACGATGATTGATATCCCTATTTCAATGATGGGGCGCGGCGACTGTTATGCCCTTGAAATATCTGGTGATTCTATGATTGAATTGGGTATTCTGGATGGCGACACTGTGCTTATTGAAAGTGGCAGCACGGCCCGCGATGGTGAAGTGATTGTGGCGCTTGTCGACAGCGAAGAAGCCACCTTAAAAACTCTGCGGCGCAATGGCTCCAATATTAACCTTGAGCCAGCGAACCGGGATTTTCAGACCCAGTCATACAAAGCAGACCGGGTACAAATCCAAGGTCGCCTAGTTGGCTTGATGCGCGAATATCATTGATTTGGATACGCCATAAATATACGCGAATAGATTGCTTTTAAACGAGAAAAACACCGGCCTGAAAGTCGGTTTTTTTGTGCCCCAACAATATGGTTCAGTATAATACGGTTCGAAAAGAGGCTACGAAATTGAAAATCAGGTAGTTTCAAACTTCTGGCATTTGCCGATTCCAAAAAGTGGCTCATCTAGGTGTTCTATACGGGCCCCTCTTCATGATACCCAATATACAGCCGCCGTATACTACCTGCTCCATTCTATTTCTAAAACCGCGCTTCTAACACGCACCCCAACGGGACCACGCTGTTCCAGCATTTCCTTGGTTAAAACGAGAGCCGCCCCTTTGCAGTATCGCTCATACCTCTTGGCTAGAATAACAATGTGCCCGCCGGCGCAGGCTTGTTTCACAGCGGCCAAGGCTTTGATGCGCGTAATAACAGGGCCTGCGATTGGCCAAAAACTACATGCTGTTGCATCACATATCTTCTTCATTTTTTCTTTTGTACTATCTTGCGGGATATTCCAGTACCGCAACCATCCTCGCTCCCTAAACGACCCCGTTCTGCCACCAGAGACATGGAGATGCCGCCCTGTATTCGTGCTCTGATCAATGCTTTTAGCTTCGGCTACAATGTTGCCACTGGATGAAATAAGCAGATCCACCGTATCTTTCTGCCCTAATACAACGGACCCGACTAACAATAGAGCAAAAACTAGAGTTGTTTTTAGCGACCGCGTCAAAACAAGCAGTGCCAAAAAGCTCATAACAGCAATAACAAAAGCACCATCGGCCATTGCCCCCGTCTCAAACACCGCGTGCTGGCTATCGGCAAACCAACCAGCAACTTTACGAATGTATGTAAAACTGGGGTAAAGAGCGGGCGACAATACAGTTACGCCACCAACAGGCGAAAAAAGCACCGCCACCAACAATAGAGGCATCACCAACAATGAAACAACGGGCAATACAAGCATATTAGCAAACACGCCAATGATAGACAGCGTCTGAAAATGATAGAGCGCGAACGGTGCTATTGCCAACTGCGCAACAAAACTGGTTAAACCAGTGCCTGCAACAAATGCCAACACGCGCACCAGCCTAGACTTTGGCCCTATGTAGCCGTTTGTCCGCATCCATCTAGATGCAGCTTCATAAAAAGCAACAAGCCCAGCCGTTGCTGCAAATGACATCTGGAAGCCCACCGATAGTACCATCTCTGGCCATACAAGCATGATAAGACCCGCAGCAATGGCGACGCTGCGCAAGGATAGAACCCGCCGATCAGTTAGCACTGCCAACAAGCCCACTGACACCATGATGAAGGCACGGATGGTTGATGTACCGGCTCCTGACAGAAACAAATAGGCTACAGCGATCATAAAGCTGGGTATTACAGCCGCTTTCTTTGGCATCACTCGAAGCGCTATGAACGGCAAGGCGGCAAATAATAGCTCAAAAATGAAAAAACCTGCTGCAGTCACTAGACCCATGTGCAAGCCGGATATCGCCAGCAAATGCGAAAGGCCTGCCCGCCTCAAGTTTTCCTTAGTCTCTTTAGAAAGGTGGTTTCTGTACCCAACAGTTAGAGCAACAGCGAGCGCGCCTTCTTGCCCACCAATATGCGTCATCAACTGGTTCTCAATATATTCCCGTGCAGCAGAAGCCCAGGGCAAAGGTTCTGTGCCTGTGCCAGCGAGTAAACTAATAGAGCTCACCGCGATTGCGTCCAAGCCTACGCCTTTAAAGAAGGCTGCCCGCTCAAAATCATAGCCCCCAGGTACAATAGGGCCATTGGGACGGCTTACTTTTGCTGCGAACCTTACATGGGAGCCCGTGCGAACGTTGGCCTCCACTTCTGTCCGGGCAAAGATACGGATCAGTTCAGGCAAATCAGTATTTCTATGCCCCACTTTAGTAGGTTTCAGAAATATCCGCACAGATTGACCTTCAGGCCTATACTCAAGGCGGCTAATCTGCCCTTCGATTGAAACAATGGTTCTAGAGGGTGTGAAGTCACTGCGTTTGCTCTCAATACGGCTTTGGCTAACAACAACACCAATTGCAAGAGCGGAGACCACTAGTACAGTTATTCCAATATTTCTGTTGAAGATCCAATAATAAGAGATTGTTATTAAAAGAATAAATATCGAAGCAGCGATTTTAATTTGAGCAAACTCTGTGCCTTTCCAGCCCACAACGCTAAACGCGCATGAAACACCAAGCAACACAACCCAAAGGAAAAGGCGCCATTCAGGGTGTGGTTTAATACCAAGATTGTCCCCCGCAACACTAATACCAGCCACTTCCCCAATATTCATGTCTGGCTTCGCCCCACCCTTAACTTCCCCGTGCAGCATACACGCATTAAGGGTTTTTACGAACCCCAAAAATGCAATTTCCTGGTTTTTGCTGCACTGCACATTTGTATTTTCAGAAAAGCTATGCTAAAAGCCACCCAATTCCTTCAACGGACGTTTCATTTCTTATTCCGTCTGTTTTTTGTAACATTTATTAGGGGTTAATGCCTGAGCATGACAATTGCCGTGCCCGAAATTGTAACGCGTTTTGCCCCGTCTCCGACGGGCTTTTTGCATATAGGTGGCGCTCGTACAGCGCTGTATAATTGGCTTCTTGCCCGCCGTCATGGCGGTAAGTTTTTACTTCGCATTGAAGATACGGACAAAAAGCGCTCCACTACAGAAGCTATTGACGCCATATCTGCCGGTCTTAAATGGCTTGGTCTAGACTGGGACGGTGACGCCATTAGCCAAGCCTCACGTGCTGATAGGCACCGTGAAGTTGCCGAAACCATGCTGACAAACGGCAATGCCTATAAGTGTTTTGCATCCCCCGAGGAACTTACTGCACTACGGAGTGAAGCGCGTGCTGCGGGTAAACAATTCCTTGGTGATATCTGGCGCGAAAAACAGGACAAAGCCCCTGAAGGCAAGCCATACTCTATCCGCATCAAAATGCCGCGCGCGGGTTCAGAGACTATATCAGACCGTGTGCAAGGTGATGTAACCGTACAGAATGCTGAGTTGGATGATATGATCTTGCTGCGCTCTGACGGCAGCCCAACTTACATGCTAGCGGTTGTTGTTGACGATAATGATATGGGCGTGAACCATATTGTTCGCGGGGATGACCATCTCAATAACGCGTTCCGCCAGTTACAAATTTATCGTGCCATGGGCTGGGATTTGCCTGTATATGCGCATATCCCGCTTATTCATGGGGCTGATGGTAAAAAGCTGTCTAAGCGCCACGGTGCTTTGGGCGTTGAAGCCTATGAAGAGATGGGCTTTCTGCCAGCCGCTATGCGCAACTATCTGCTGCGTCTTGGCTGGAGCCATGGTGATGATGAAATAATCTCAACCGAGCAAGCGACCGAGTGGTTTACCTTAGAAAACATAGGCAGAGGCCCATCACGGTTTGATTTTGACAAGGTTGATAGCCTGAATGCACATTATTTAAAGGCACTTTCTGGTGCTGATCTCTTGCCTTATGCACGGATCGACCTAGAAAATAACCTAAAGCGTACTCTAACAAGCGAAGAAGAAGGTCGTTTAATCAAAGCCTTACCGAGCTTAGCAGAGCGCGCCAAAAGGCTACCGGACTTACTAGAGGGTGCGTCACTCTTTTGTAATACTCGTCCGTTAGACTTAACCGAAAAAGCAGCAAACCAGCTTTCAGGGGATAATAAATCCCTGATGGGTGATGTTGCCAATGAGTTGGAAGCCGTCCCTGTGTGGAAACACGAGGAAATTAAGGCTGCCATTATGTCTTTCGCTACGGCGAGAGACCTTAAACCGGGCAAAGTGATGCAGCCGGTAAGAGCCGCCGTGACTGGAGGGAAACAGTCTGGCGATCTAGCCGATACCCTGGAGATTTTAGGCCAGGAGGAAACGGTTGCGCGATTGCGCGACCAAGCTGCCGCTTAATGCCCCAATCCGCGTATTGCGCGGGTTGAATTAACTTTTGAAGGAGTAAGGATCATGTCAAACGACCCAATGAGATTAACTGGTGAGGGCGTAGACCTCGAACTACCAGTCATGGACGGGGCGGTTGGTCCGCAGGTTATTGATATTCGCAAGCTTTATGCTGCAACAGGCAAATTTACATTTGACCCAGGCTTTACGTCTACAGCAAGCTGCGAATCCAAAATCACTTATATTGATGGTGACAAGGGCGAACTTCAGTACCGCGGGTATCCAATTGAGCAGTTAGCAGAACACAGCGACTATATGGAAGTGTGTTATCTACTGCTTTATGGTGAGTTGCCAAGCGCAGCTGAAAAAGACAAGTTCGTTAAAGACATTACAAACCACACGATGGTGCATGAGCAGCTTCACCGCTTCTTTTCCGGCTTCCGCCGTGACGCACACCCAATGGCG
>JAESTR010000179.1 GCA_016763495.1 Kordiimonadaceae bacterium | reverse complement strand
ATAGAGGCCCAGATGGCACGTGAGCTCGCACCGTGCGCTGACTTACCACTAGTGAAAGAAGTACGTACTTTAGGCGCGATCGGTGTTGTGCAGCTGGATGATGGCGTAGACCTAGAGGCGCTCAAGCCGCTATTCGTCGAAGCGGGTGTATGGATCAGACCGTTTGGTAATATTGTGTACCTAACACCGCCGTTGATTATTGAAGAAGAAGATCTTCGTTTGCTAACAACCGCGATCGTTACCGTTTTAACAAACGCGGTTTAGGACCCTTTTGGGTAAACACCTAACATCAGCTGACTATGTGTCTATGCCGTGGAAAAATGGCAAAGGCACTACCACGGAATTAGTGACCTGTCCGCACAAGGATACAGAGCAAACCGCTGCCTTTAGCTGGCGTATTAGCATTGCAGATATGGTTGAAGACGGTCCGTTTTCTACTTTCCCCGGCATTGATCGCACGCTCACAGTGATCAGTGGGCACGGCCTTACTTTGAAGGGGCCAGAAAATTTTACAGTGGCATGCACCCCGTTGATGCCAACTATGTTTTCCGGCGACCTGGAGTTAACTGGCTTGTTGCGTGAGGGGGCTGTCAAAAACTTCAATGTGATGACGGATCGGGGTGTGTGCTCGGCTGATGTCGAAGTGCAGGATTTAGGCAGTAACGCGGTAAAGTTTGGCGGCGAGAATTTTCAGGTGTTTATATATGTGTTAGAGGCGTCAGACCCAATTGAAGTGCACTGTGATGATCAGCTATTACAAGTGGCGCAAGGTGAGGGCTATTTAGCGATTGTTGGTGCTCTGGTGCAAGTGACTAAACCACGGGGCTGTAATAGCCGAATAATAGCTGTTTCAATATTGAATGAAACACCGTATCGGTAACGCGAAGCCTTGTAATCAGAGCTAGTGGTGAACGTCATCCAGTGTGATGGTGATCAGTTCTGTGGAGCCTGTGAACGTAGCGGTTTTGAGGCCGGTTTTGCCTTCGATGTTGACCATATTTATCTGCTCAGGCCATAACTCGCGCAAGCTATTGTGTTTGATCGTTAGCGCTTTGGTGTCTGGGATGGATATCTCTTGATACACCCAAATAAATTTACCGTCTAACTCATGCCCAACAGACTTGAAATTGAGAGACGTTCCTTCGGCGTTTTGGATCGAAAAACTACTTCGAACATAGTCGGCAAACTGCTGACGGCTGTTTTCTGATGCAATGATATCAGCATCATTACCGAAAATTTTCTTCACTGCGTGCTCTGCGTCATGCAGTAAAAACCGGTGCATCACTTCAAGGTTTTGCGTCTGCGCATTAAATAATACGCGTGTGATCGCTGCCTTTTGGGCATGGGCATAAAGGGGGGCAGAAGCCGCCCCCACTAAGATTGTTATTAAAGCAAAAAGCGCGGTGCGGGTCACTCAGGTTTATCCCCTGTATCCTTGTCAGCGTTCTTATCATCGTCTTTTTTATCGTCCGTTTTAATCTTGGTTTTAATATCCTGCATGATATCGCGGCGGACTTTGGCGCTGCTAGGTTTTTGCTTGAACGCTTCAATACGTGAGGGGATCATACGGCGCGGATAATGGTTGTTTTCCGTATCCACATCAGCTGTTTCCCACTGCGGGTCTACCACCACAGAAGCAAGCTCTTTGCCTTTATCCAGCACAATAAGTTTTTTCACATTGCGTGCATTTTTACGCCAAATTTCAGCAGGAATATACCTGCGTTCCGTTGTGCCATCAGTATATGTCAGGCCAAGGATGATAGGCATCACCAAGCCGCCTTTGTTGGAAAACTCGAGAACATAATAGTTTTTGTCCTCTGCCACAGCGCGATCAAAAACGCGGCGTTCCCAATCATCAAGGCCATCAAGGAAGCTTTTGTATGAATTACGCTCTTTGTTTGTAACAGTGAACCGGTCATTATCGTCATAAAAGTCGGTTACATCGCCGTTTAGCTCACGCCAAGTTTTCCGGCCTTCTGCTTTATTGCGTTCCACAAACAAGGAGGCAGGTTCGTTCTTGGCTTCTGCGCGTTCCCGGCTGAAATCAATATCCGGGTCATTGCTGTTGATGTTGAGCATGTAGATTTTATCAAGCGAGATATCAACATGGTCCGTTGTATAGAACCAGCCACGCCAGAACCAGTCTAGGTCCACACCAGACGCTTCTTCCATCGTGCGGAAGAAATCAGCCGGTGTTGGGCGCTTGAACATCCAGCGTTGTGAAAATTCTTTGAAAGCGAAATCAAATAATTCACGACCAAGGATGGTTTCGCGCAGAATGTTAAGCGCAACAGCTGGTTTTGTATAAGCGTTGGGGCCAAGGCGCAAAACACTGTCAGACTGTGTCATGATAGGCACTTGATTTTGGGATTTCATGTAATCCACAACATCGCGTGCTTCTACACCCCAAGGCATTTCCGGGTCCCATTCACGGCCAGCAATGCCGTCAAGGAAGCTGTTGATACCTTCGTCAATCCATGTCCACTGACGCTCGTCAGAGTTAACGATCATCGGGAAGTATGTGTGGCCAACTTCGTGGATGACAACACCGATCAAGAAGCGTTTTTCAGCTTGGGTATAAGTACGGCTGCCGTCATCCTGTAGTTTGGTACGCGGGCCATTGAAAGTGATCATGGGATATTCCATGCCGCCAACAGGGCCGTTTACTGACTGGGCAGTGGGGTACGGGTAATCAAAGGAAAAGCGCGAGTATACTTCAAGCGTGTGCACAACCGATTCAGTGGAGTATTTTTTCCACAAGTCGCCACCTTCTTTTGGGTAGAAAGACATAGCCATCACGAACGGCTGAGTGGTGCCGCCCTGCTGGTAGCCTTTAGCATCCCATATGAATTTGCGAGAAGAACCCCACGCGAAGTCACGCACGTTGTCGGCAGTGAAGCGCCAAGTCTTGGTTTTGTCAGTGCCTTCCTTTTCGTTCTCAAGCGCTTCTTCTTCAGTCACGATAAAGATAGGGCGTTTGGCTGTTCTGGCTTCTTTGAGGCGTTTACGCTGCTCTGATGTCAGAACTTTACTCGCATTTTTAAGCTCACCAGTTGAGCCAACAATATGGTCGGCTGGCACAGTGATCTCAACATCATAGTCGCCAAACTCTAGCGTAAACTCACCAGTGCCGAGGAACTCTTTATTGTGCCAGCTTTCATAATCGCTATAGGCTGAAAGGCGCGGGAACCACTGTGCGGCAAGGAAAATGTCATTGCCGCCTTCACGGGCATCTTTTGGAAAATGCTCGTACCCAGAGCGGGCGCGCATGGCGTTTTCTTCAACAAAATTAAAGCCGAATGAAATGCCAATGCTAGTGGATGCGCCCGGCTTTAGTGGCTTAGGCAAGTCAACACGCATCATGGTGCCAACGATCGTATATTTAAGGTCCTTGCCTTTGCCGTTCGTTACAGATGTTAGCTGGTAGCCGTATTCATTGTCTGCCATTGATTGGTGGCGGCGCAATTGGCCAAGGCTAAGGCGTGCTGGGTCTGAACCGCGTGCGGACTTTGGGGCCTTGCCGCCAAAGGTGCGGGTTGTTTCAGCGATCGAGTCATTTTTGAAAACATTTTGATCCAGCTGGAACCACAAGAACTTCAACGTGTCTGGTGAATTGTTGGTATATTTAATGGTTTCTGAGCCATTAAGGCGGCGCTTTGCTTCATCAAGAGTAACTTTGATTTTATAATCAACAGTCTGTTGCCAATAGGCATAGCCGGGCTCACCACCTGCAGTGCGGTAGACATTCGGGGTAGGTAAAGATTCGTCTAATTGGCGAAATTTATCTTCAAAACTGCCCTTAGTTTGCTTGATGGCTCCTGCATAAGTCGACGACGTAGCGACTAAAATTGCAAGGCTCCCGATTAGTAAATTCTTGATCATGGTTGTCCCCATACGTTTATGGATCAGTTTTTGAAATACCCTGTCCAAATTCGTTTGTGATTATGCCCAAATATCCCCTCTTGAGCTGTCCGCCTCTAGCCTTAAGACAGATTGTTTCAAATGTCTCTGTTTATGTTGGGGAAAGATGAACAAAATTCAGTGATATCTCTTTGGTTTACAGAGACGCTGTAGCCATGCACCACTGGTGATGATGCCGCACATCCGTAGTATATTTACCGAGCATATTCGATCTTGGGGGCCAGTTAACATTTAAGTGACCATGACATATAGTATTTCAGTGTCGCATTGCGGCCTGCTAGGGTGTTCGTTCAGTGGAATTGGGAGAGATATGTCATGATAAAAATCAGTGTGTGTGCAGCTATAACAATGATGACGGCAGGTGCGGTATTAGCTGACCATCATATCGACCCACCGCAGGAAGTGCAGCGGCTGCATGGCTTTGTGAAACAGGTATCTGCTGACCGCATTGAGACGGATATACGCAAACTAGCTGGCTTTGGTACGCGCCACACTTTGTCTGATACAAAATCAGATACACGCGGTATAGGCGCGGTTCGCCGCTGGATAGAGGCCGAATTTAAACGCATATCTGAAGGCTGTGTGGCCGACTTGGACGTGTACACGGTGTCCGGTATGGCGCAGGGAGAACGCATTCCTGAGCCTACGGAGATTGTGAATGTCATCGCCGTTCAGCGCGGCATATTAGACCCTAACCGCGTGGTGATAATGTCAGGTGATATTGATAGCCGCATCAGTGACCCGCTTGACGGTGTAGGCGATGCGCTGGGCGCGAATGACAATGCATCTGGTATGGCGGGTACTATTGAGGCAGCACGTGTGCTGTGCCAGACCAAGTTTCCGGGCACGATTATTTACGCTGGGCTCTCAGGCGAAGAGCAGGGCCTATATGGCGGTAAAATCCTCGCTGACTATGCGCGGGAAAAAGGCTGGCGCATGATGGGTGTTATCAACAATGACATGATAGGTAATATCAAAGGCATCAACGGTGTTATCAATAACACAACAGCAAGGGTGTTTTCAGAAGGCACGCGCTATCTGGAGACTGAAAAGGAAGCGCGTCAGCGTCGCTATAGTGGCGGCGAGGTTGATAGCCCTAGCCGGAACATAGCGCGGCTGGTGGACCGGCTTGCAGATGCCTATATCCCAAACCTTGATGTCATGATGATTTACCGGTTGGACCGGTTTGGTAGAGGTGGACACCACCGGCCTTTCAACGAGGCGGGCTGGCCTGCAGTGCGTATCATGGAAACCAACGAAAATTATAATCGCCAGCACCAAGATCTTCGAACAGAAAATGGCATT
>JAESTR010000178.1 GCA_016763495.1 Kordiimonadaceae bacterium | reverse complement strand
GCTTGGCTTTTTCAATCACCATCTCTGCAACTTGCACGTGGCGGGTGGCCGGCTCATCGAACGTAGAAGAGATAACTTCTGCATCAACACTACGCGACATATCTGTCACTTCTTCAGGCCGTTCATCAATCAGCAACACCATCACATAACACTCAGGGTGGTTTTTGGTGATGTTTTTAGCGATGTTTTTGAGCAATACTGTTTTACCCGTACGAGGGGGTGCAACAATAAGAGCACGCTGACCTTTACCAATTGGCGCAACCAAATCAATCACCCGGGGTGATTTATCTTTTTCGGTAGGATCATCAGGGTCGAGCTTGAGTTTTTCATCAGGATATAGCGGCGTCAAATTATCAAAATTAACTTTGTGACGCATCTGGTCAGGGTCTTCAAAGTTAATTTGAGACACTTTCAACAGCGCAAAATATCGCTCGCCATCTTTCGGCGCGCGAATTTGGCCTTCAACCGTATCACCTGTACGCAGGCCAAAACGGCGAATTTGCGAGGGACTGATGTAAATATCATCAGGTCCTGGCAAATAATTTGATTCAGGGCTACGAAGAAAGCCAAAACCATCAGACAGGGTTTCAATAACCCCAGCGCCCATGATTTCAACATCGTCTTCTGCTAAATTCTTAAGAATGGCAAACATCATATCTTGTTTGCGCATGCTATTAGCGTTTTCAACACCCACTTCTTCCGCTAACGCTAGAAGATCTGCTGGGGTTTTATTTTTAAGATCCTGTAAATGCATTGGATCAGTCATTTTTATGTAATCTTTGTCCGGAATGAAGGGCTTAGGCCCTAATTATGAAGCTTAAAATGCCGAAGGTCTCCATATATGGTATCGGCAATGGCGGGAAAAAGCTTAGTGAATAGCCCTCACAAGAACGCGAAAGCACGGAAAAAATACCACGCTATACTTTGGTGTCAAGCAAATAGCGATTAGAATGGGCGTACAATTACCAATATTACGATCACGATGATGAAAAATGCCGGTAATTCATTGATTTTTCTGTAAAATTTTTCAGTTTTAGCACGTTCACCAGCCGCAAATTTTTTCGCCCATTTAGAAAAAACACCATGTAAACCCGAGAGTAAAAACACAAAAAGCAACTTCGCGTGAAACCAGCTACCATCTCCGCCTCCTATATTAACAGCAAGAAGAGTACCAAAAATCCAAGCCAAACTGATAGCCGGATTGAGGATTACTTTCTTCAAACGTGTTTCACGCTCAATCCATTTTATATCTTCGTCAGACCCAACCTCGCACTGGCTATGATAAGCAAAATACCGCGGCAACATAAACATACCAGCCATCCAAAAAATGACGAATATAATATGGAAAGCCTTCACCCAAAGGTAAGCATCCCCTAAAAAACCTTCCATGACCAATCCCCTGACGGTATTTAAATTTATCTATTAAATGCTTTGATTGTCTCAGCAAGTAAAGCGACATTTTCCGGCGGCGTTTCAGGCACAAACCCGTGACCCAAATTGAAAATATGCGCGCCACCTTTTAGGCTTTCAAGAATACGGTTTGTTTCAGCCACCATCATGTCCCCCCCTGAAACCACAAGGTGCGGATCAAGGTTTCCTTGCACACACATTTCTGTTTGAATTTCCTCTGCAGCCCAACCAAGCGGCACACCCGTATCAAGCGATACGCCGTCAATGCCTGTTTCTTTAACGTATTTTTTCAGCATTGCACCAGCAAGTCGCGGAAAGCCAATAATAGGAGTTTCACTGTGTTTGGCGCGTACTTTGTCGACAATTGCTTTGGTGGGTTCAATCACCCAGCGGTCAAACATTGTCTCAGGCAACGCTGCTGACCAACTATCAAAAATCTGTACAACATCTGCGCCTGCTTCAATTTGCTTGCACAAATATTCAGCTGTCGCATCAACAAGTAAATTTAGGATTTTGCCGAATAATTCTGGCTCACCATACCCAAGCTGCCGAGCTGCTGCATGGTCTTTACTGCCTTGGCCACCTATCATGTAGGTAGCAACAGTCCAAGGCGCTCCCGCAAAGCCAATCAAGGTAACATTCTCAGGTAATTGTGAGGAAAGCCGAGAAACCGTCTCATAGACGTTACCAACCTTATCGTGGAAGCCTGATAGCGAAAGTTTGCTATATGACGCCTCAGTGGCCACAGGATCGAGCCGTGGACCTAATCCAGTCTCGAACCAAACCTTTTGGCCAAGTCCGTCCGGCACCACAAGGATATCAGCAAATAATATCGCACCATCCATACCGTACCGTCTGATGGGTTGAAGTGTTACTTCAGTTGCTTTGTCAGGATTATAGCAAAAATCCATAAAGGTAGGGACTGTTTTACGAACCTCTCTATATTCGGGTAAATACCGGCCTGCCTGACGCATGAACCAGAAGGGAACTTTTGCCCCCGGGTTACCCTTGAGAGTCTCTAGTAAAAGTTTTGCCATAAAGTCCGACCTGAAAATTGAAATACGAAACGAGCTATAAAGTGAAGACTCTAATACATATATAATAAATATATAGAAAGATTGTTGTAATAGTTGATGCCTGTGAATTGTGGGGAAAAGGAGTTATCCACATAAAAATCCACACTTCTAGGGACCTGCGGCACCATGCCACCTATTGAGTGGATAAGTCCAAGAATACTTCATCAAAATATTATGATTGGCTTGGTTTTTCAAATCTATTGAATAGCGGGGATAACTTCTAGAATTTATCCTACCAGCTATACTTATCCTTCTAATCGCGGACTTGGGATAAAAAGAACTTTATTGTGCAAGGTGGGTTCACAAATTGGGGGTAAGTAGCCTACTTTGGTTACGCACAGGTTAGTCAACAGCTTATCCACAGGCTACTCCCATGAGTCTTCCACCTATCAAATAACCCGGTGTTACAGAAAAGGCGTCCAGCAAAAAATGCAAAATACTCAAGAAATAGACTCGCCGGTTTTTCATTTGCACCTTGTTTCAGATTCAACAGGGGAAACGCTAGAAGCTATAGTTTCTGCGTCATTGGTGCAGTTTGAAGGCGTGAATGTACACAAACATTATTGGCCTTTGGTCCGTTCAGCCATGCAAATGAAGCGCTTGATGGACGATATCGGCGAACAGCCGGGTCTTGTTATGTATACGCTTGTAAATAAGGAAATTCGCGAGACACTTGAGCGCTGTTGCATGGAGGCCAAATTGCCCGTGCTGTCTATATTAGACCCTGTTATCAACTTGCTTGGTTCGTATTTTGGCCAAAAAGCGTCGCATGAGCCGGGCCGCCAGCATACGATGGATGCCCATTATTTTCAGCGGATCGACGCGCTGCATTATACAATGGCGCATGATGATGGTCAGCTTGTAGAAGACGCTGAAAATGCCGATATTATACTGGTTGGTGTATCCCGCTCATCAAAGACACCAACCAGTATATATTTGGCGAACAAGGGGTATAAAACCATGAATGTCCCTTTTGTTCCTGCCTGCCCGATGCCAACCGTGTTAGATTCTCTTGAAAATAAATTTGTTATTGGCCTCACCACTAGTGTTGAACGGCTTGTGCAAATTCGGACCAATCGCCTTCGCACTATTAATGAGAATGAGGAGGGGGATTATACGGATAGAGAGCATATTCTGACCGAAGTGAAAGAATGCCGCCGCTATTGCACAGACCGGGGCTGGCAAACAATTGATGTTACTCGCAGGTCAATTGAAGAATCTGCAGCGGCAATTTTACATCGTTATTATGGTTGGCTTGAAACCCAACCTGAAGGCACTGCTCGCGTGATACCATCTGAATGAATATGGCTAAAAGTGTTCCAGACAATTGCCCTGAACTAATTTTGGCCTCAGGCAGTAAAACGCGCGCTAAAATGCTTACAAATGCGGGTGTGGATTTTACTGTACTGCGTCCAACTGTGGATGAAGAAGCGTTAAAAGGCGATCTGCTTGCTAGCGGTGCCTCAGGCAGAGTGATTGCAGATACTCTCGCTGAAACCAAAGCACGTACTTTGTCGTTTATGCATCCTGATGCTTTTATCATTGGCGCAGACCAAATATTGGAAAAAGACAGCAAGATATTCTCCAAAGCCGAGACACTGGATGAGGCTAAAGAAACGTTGTTGGCCCTTTCTGGAGGTACACATACCTTATTGTCTGCAGTGGTGGTTTGCCAAAACGGGCAAACACTGTGGCGGCATGTGGATGCAGCAAAAATATCAGTTAGACCTCTTTGTGATGACTATATCGCAGGGTATCTGGATACTCTCGGCGACGACGCGTTTTGGAGCGTGGGCTGTTATCAACTTGAGGGGCTTGGCGCGCAGTTATTCACCAAAGTTGACGGTGATTATTTTACGGTGCTTGGTATGCCGCTATTGCCATTGCTAGACTTTTTGCGCCGCCACAAATTGATGCCATTATGATAGGTGGTGATCAGGTGAAGGTAAATTAAGTGAAATATTTATGAGCGTTTCAAGTAACAAGGCCGCCGTCATCGGCTTTCCCATAGCACAGTCATTGTCACCCCTTATTCATCAGCACTGGATGAAGCAGGTTGGTATGGTCGGTAGTTATGAAGCCGTGGAAGTTGCCCCAGAAAATCTGGCTGAATTTGCCGCCACTGCCTCAGCTAATGGCTATCGCGGGTTTAATATCACTGTACCGCATAAGGTGGAAATCCTGCCGAGCCTAACAAAAATCGCGCCGCTTGCACAGCAAATGGGTGCAGTTAATACTGTGAAAGTGGGCGCTGACGGCACGCTCACGGGGTTTAATACAGACGGTATTGGACTTGTGAAGCATTTAAAAGATGTGGTGCCAGACTATTCTATCGATAAACCAGCGTTGATTCTGGGCGCTGGTGGCGCTGCGCGCGCTGCGGCCCTTGGTTTGCTCACTGAAAAATTGCCTATGGTGATGATAAGCAACAGGACCCGTGCGAAAGCCGAAGCTATCGCTGAACAGATAGGCCGTGGCCGCATGACAGTGGTTGATTGGGATGCGCGTGAGGATGCGGTTGCTGCCGCTGGCTTAATTGTGAACACGACTATTTTAGGCATGGCCGGGCAGGCTCCGCTTGAGATTGATGTTACCAAAGCCGCAAAAGACACTGTGGTATACGATATTGTTTATAAGCCGCTAGAGACGGAGCTTTTGAAAAACGCAAAGGCACATGGTCTTCGCACAGTGGATGGATTAGGCATGCTTGTGCATCAAGCCGCAGCAGCGTTTAAAATTTGGTTTGGGCATGATGTTGGCTTTGATGCTGAATTGCGCGAAAAACTTGAAGCAGCGATTTCATAGTGGCGGATAGTATCATCATAATTGGTCTTACAGGCTCAATCGGTATGGGTAAAAGCGAAACGGCCAAAATGTTCATCGCCGCCGGCATACCTGTTTTTGATGCGGATGCGGTGGTGCATGAACTGCAAGCAAAAAGCGGGAAAGCCATCGCCCCGATAGAAGCCGTGTTTGCGGGTGTTATAAAAGATGGCGTGCTTGACCGAGCCGCTCTTGGTGCGATTGTTTTTGCGAATAAAACCGCTAAGAAAAAACTGGAAGCCATTGTCCACCCTATGGTGGAAGAAGCCCGCATTGCCTTTTTTGCCGCCGCGGAAAAAGATGGTGCAGCAATGGTTGTGCTCGACCAGCCTCTATTATTCGAAATGTCTGGTGACAAATTTTGTCATAAGGTGGTGGTAGTGTCGGCACCTGTTGATATTCAGCGTGAGCGCGTGCTCGCGCGGCCCGGCATGACGATAGAAAAGTTTGATCATATTCTCGGCATTCAAGTGCCGGATGCAGACAAAAGTGCCGCCGCTGATTATATTGTGGATACAGATAAAGGGCTTGAGCATGCCCGCCAGCAAGTTGCTGAAATACTAGAAGATATCAGAAAGTTGTGCCATGCGTGAGTTGATCTTTGATACGGAAACAACAGGGTTTGACCCCATGTCTGGTGACAGGCTGGTTGAAATTGGCCTTGTTGAAATGGTTGATCGCTCGCTAACAGGTAATCACTACCATATGTATGTGAACCCAGAGCGTGAGATGCCTGAAGGCGCGTTTAAAATCCATGGGTTATCGACAGAGTTTCTCGCGGACAAGCAGCTTTTTACAGCAATTATGGATGAGTTCCTTGAGTATGTGGGGGATAGCTCCATGCTTGTGGCGCACAATGCCGAGTTTGATATGAAGTTCATCAATTGGGAGCTGGAAAACGCGGGTCGCCCCATTATTCACCCCAAGCGCTTTATCGATACATTGGCAATGGCGCGCACTAAATTCCCTGGTTCTCCCAATAGTTTGGATGCGCTTTGCAAACGCTTTGCTGTCAACAACACCCACCGTACATTGCACGGGGCCTTGCTTGATGCTGAGATTTTGGCCGAAGTATATATTGAACTGCTCGGCGGCAGGCAGGGCGGTATGGATTTATCAGTGGAAAAAGCTTCTGTGGCTTTGGGGCCAAAGAAAGAGCGCACACCACGGTCTTTCCCTGTGGATGAAGAAGAACTGAAAGCGCACGTTGAGTTTATCAAAGAATTAAAAGACCCAATCTGGAACCAGTAAGACTGGCGTAAGTAGAAGTAAAAATTACGTTTTCCATCTGTTCTTTGTGGGGGCAACTAAATAGACAACAGGATATGCTCCTTTGGCAACAGGCAATTGCAACGGCGCTGCTGTAGCATTTGAAGTCCTGCTGAAATTTATCAGGCCCTTTTTGTCATTGTTCGATTTTCTGGGGTGAAATAGCAGGCACTGGTGTGCAAAACCCTGAAAGATTTGGAACAGAGAATGACTAAAGTTGCATTAATCACAGGTGCCACATCTGGTATTGGCCGAGCAACGGCTGTCGCATTTGCAAAAGCTGGGTATATGGTGGCGGCAACAGGCCGTAACCAAAACGCCCTTGGTATTTTGGTGCAAGAATACCCTGAAAACATCCATGCAATCATCAGTGATTTGAGCGGCTCAGACGTGTGTAATAAATTAATTGAAACATGTGTACGTCAGTGTGGCCGATTAGATGTTCTGGTGAATAGCGCCGGCATGTTGGAACGTGGCGATGCGGCAGAGACTTCTGATCAATTGTGGCGAAACACGATGTGCCTAAACCTTGATATTCCTTTTTATTTAAGCCGTGCGGCACTGCCACAGCTAAGAGAAAACCGTGGCCGGATTATAAATGTATCTTCGGACTGGGGATTGCAGGCTGGCAAAAATGCGGTGGCTTATTGCACCAGCAAGGCTGGACTTATTATGTTCACAAAAGCTATGGCCAAAGATCACGCTGCACACGGCATCACTGTAAATGCTGTGTGCCCCGGAGACGTGTTGACCCCGATGCTTGAGAAAGGAGCAGCGGAACAAGGTGTTGATATTGAAACGTGGCATGCCAGAACCCCAACTGGCCGATTAACAGAAGCGCATGAAATAGCGTCAATGATCCTTTATTTGGCGTCAGATGCAGCTGCGCAGATTACAGGGACGGCAATACTCGTAGATGGCGGTGCTAGCGTCTAATTCAGGTTGTTGAAAAAGCGGCCAACAGGCACGCCCAATGGGCAGCTAACATCTTTGCCTTGATCACAATCATAGAGACTAAAAGTGGTCACTTCAGCACGGCCAATGAGGTTCGTGTGTTTTACATACCCCATAGAATTTAAATAGCGGCTGTCACCACTGTCATCACGGTTGTCACCCATCATGAAGTAATGGCCTTCGGGCACACTATAAAGGCCTGTATTATCTGCACGGCCATTGTCTGATTCTTCATAAATACGGTGTTTCACGCCGCTTGGTAACGTTTCTTCATATTCTTTTACGCGGCGCTCAAAACCGCGATAAGTGGTGTAATTAACATTGCGGATGAAAGTACGCTTTACAAGCTCACCATTAATAAAGAGGCGACCGTTTGTTAGTTTAATTGTATCACCCGGCAGGCCTATAACCCGCTTGATGATTTCATCAGCACTTCTGTGGGGTTGGGTAAATACAGCGACATCGCCCTGTTTTGGGGTATCGCTGAATAGGCGTGTTTCAGAGACAAACTCTGGGTATAAGGGTAGGGAATATCTATTATAACCATAAGCAAACTTTGAAACAAAAAGCCGATCACCCACTTCAAGTGTTGGCTCCATACTCGCGCTTGGAATGTGACGCGCGGCAAAGGCACCTGTAGTGAAAGCAAAATAGAAGAAAACAGTAACCATCACATCTTTGATTGTTGCAAAAACATCTTTACGGTTTTTCATCTAGGTTCCTCCATAAGGTTCACTCGCCTTTTATCTATATAGGCATGAAAGGCGAAGTTACCATTATCTGGATGGTTTGCGGCTGCTTAACTGAGTAAGTTGAAGAAGCGCCCAAAAGGGATGCCAAATGCGCAGGTTACTTCTTTGCCTTGGTCACAGTCATAGAGGCTGAAAGTTGTGATATCCGCTCGACCAACCAAATATTCATGCCGCACATAACTCATGTCGCTTCGGCTGTCTGCGCTGCCGTCTCTATTATCGCCCATCATGAAATAATGACCTATTGGTACGACAAACAGGCTGGTATTATCATACGCGCCCGCATCAGTGTGTTCGTAAATGCGATGTTTTACGCCGCCGGGTAGCGTTTCTTCATATTCTTTGGTACGGCGATCTGTGCCTCTATAGTCGGTGTAATTCACATCGCGAATGAAAGTGCGCTTCACCATTGCGCCATTAATAAACAGGCGACCGGCTGTTACTTGCACTGTGTCACCGGGCAGGCCAATAACGCGTTTGATATAATCGGTGCTATTTCTATGGGGTAAGGTGAATACAGCAATATCGCCGCGATCCGGTGTATCATCTAATAAGCGACTTTCACCAATGAAGTCGGGGTCAAAATACAGGCTATAGCGATTATAGCCGTATGGGAATTTCGATACAAAAATCCTGTCCCCCACTTCAAGTGTTGGCTCCATACTACCAGATGGGATATGGAACGCGCCCCAGGCTAATGTCGTGAAAATGACATAAAAAACAATGACGGAAGCAATGTCTTTTAATAAAGAAAAAGCTTCATTGTTGTTGCCCGCAGAGGTTTTGTCCGCTGCAGTATATTTGCCCGAAGAGGCCTTCGTTGTATCGTCGCTCATGGTGTCGCCGGAAACCTATTTTTTT
>JAESTR010000177.1 GCA_016763495.1 Kordiimonadaceae bacterium | reverse complement strand
TGAGACAAATTTTGCATCAGCTTGTAGGCAGCACTATTTGGAAAAGCTTCTGCCTCTGCAAAAGCTTCATCTTGGGTTCCGCCCAAAAAGTCATAACATTCTGGAAGAACAATAAGACGCGGGTTTTCTTTCGCTACCGCGTCACGGACCAAACGCTCGGCTTCTTGTAAGTTATGGAGCTTGTCATTTTTTGGGTTCGTTTGAATAAGGCTGATTTTCACGATGATAGTCCCGTATGTTGCATGTTTTAGGCAAAAAGCAGGGACTGAGGCAAAAATGTGTGTGTTTGTTGTTTATGCTGTTGCAGTCCATATTTGGTGTTTATTATATAAAAAAAACCAAATCAAGGGATAAATTAACAAATAAACCATAATTTTTGTATAAATGATGAATTATAATCCGATATACAGCGGGCATGTATAAGGCAAGACAGCCCTCTGGTGTCTCTAATTTTGCATTGTGTGGTATGGGCTAGGGTATTAGGAGCGTTTGTCCGGTGGTTTGTCCTGCTTCCAATGCAGTATGGGCGGTGGCGGCATCTTTGAGGTCGAACCGCTGGCCGATGGTCGCTTTTAAAACGCCAGCAGTAATTTGCTCAAACACGGCAGCCGTTGAATGAAGGAAGTCTTCCCGGCTGGTCACATAGTCTGCCATGCGCGGGCGCGTTAGAAACAAAGAGCCTTTTTGCGCGAGCAGCCCTGGGGCCACTGGGTCAACAGGGCCTGTGGTATTTCCAAAACTAACCATCATGCCACGTTTTTTAAGGCTGTTGATGGAACCGTCGAAGCTTGTTTTACCTGCGCTGTCATATACAACATCAACACCGGCACTACCGGTAATGTCCCTGACGCGTTCAGCAACATTTTCAGTGCGGTAATTGATTGTGTGGGTGCAGCCATTTGCTTTGGCCGTGGCAGCTTTTTCATCGCCACTGATTGTGCCAATGATTGTGGCACCAATGGAAGAAAGCCATTGGCACGCGAGCAAGCCGACGCCGCCAGCCGCAGCATGCAATAAAACAGTGTGGTGTTTCTCTACTCTAAAAACCCGCTTTATAAGGAACTCAACAGTGCAGGCTTTTGTTAAAAGGGCAGCTGCTGTTTCATTAGATATGGCATCCGGTACTTTAACAATGTTGGTGGCAGGAATAACGCGTTCTTCTGAGTAGGCTCCAATGGGCCCGCCCGGGTAAGCCACTCTGTCGCCTACCGCTAAGCCAGAAACTTCAGGCCCCAGCTCTGTGATAATGCCAGCCGCTTCTTGACCCACAATGCCGGGCATAGACATGGGGTACAGACCAGTACGCATATAGGTGTCGATGTAATTCAAGCCAATGGCTGTGTGCCGGATTTTCACTTCACCTTTTGCTGGCGCACCAACATTGTGGCTTTGCCACATGAGCTGCTCCGGGCCGCCGGTTTGTGAAATAATGATGGCTTTTCCCATTGGTGTGTCCTTAGGTTATTTGCTCAAAACTGAGCTGACTGCTTTTAGGTTTACCGCCGTCAAGAATGCCGGCAGCTTCCATGGCTTTACCTTCGTCAATACTTAGCGCACCTTCCAGTACTAATAAAGCACGTTTGGTATACAAGCCGCCGTCGCCAGAATAACCGCCAAACTTCCCGCCTGAGCCGACAACACGGTGGCACGGAACTAATATTGGTAGGGGGTTTCTACCGCATGCTGAGCCAACAGGCTGCGGTGCAGAGCCAATGCTTTTAGCCAATGCGCCATATGTCATCACGTCACCGTAAGGGATGCCAATCATTGCCTGCCAAACCTTTTCCTGATGCTTAGTACCCATAGGGTTTATGGGTAGGTCAAAGTCAGTAAGGTTGCCATCAAAGTAAGCATCTAATTGTTGCTTGGCTTCTTGCAGCAACGGGGACGTTTCTTGAAAAGGAGACCAACCCCAATCCAGCGAAATGATGCTACCTTCTAGCTCGGTAATGGTAATATCAATGATAGGTGTATGCATCGAGAGTTGCGACATAGGGAGCCTCGGAGTAAAGAGTGTTTTGATAGTATATAATCTTGCTAATGTGCTTAGACTAATGAAGCAAGATTTTTAAAGGTTTGATTCAGTGACACAGCGGCAAGAACATTTTCAGCAACCGGCGGGGCATAGTGCTTCACACAGCGATACCATATTTGCGCTGGCAAGTGGAGCAGGTATTGCGGGGGTTGCTGTTGTGCGCTTGTCAGGAACGAAGGCTCATGAGGCGCTCGAAATACTAAGCGGAAAAAAAGCTGGTAAGCCACGCATGGCTGTAATGCGTGAACTGAAACATCCGGTGAATGATGGGCGGCTTGATAAAGCCCTTGTCATTGCCTTCACGGCACCTGCCAGCTTTACGGGTGAAGATGTTGTGGAGCTGCATCTGCACGGTGGTCGTTCTGTGGTGGCTGGGGTGCTTGAGGCCCTTTCTGAAATTAAGGGATTGCGCCCAGCTGAGGCAGGGGAGTTTTCCCGCCGGGCATTCGAACAAGGTAAGCTGGATCTTACCGAGGCTGAAGGACTGAATGATTTGATCCATGCGCAAACATCTGCGCAGCGGGAGCAGGCGCTTAGCCAAATGGATGGTGCGCTGAAAGACCTGTATGAAGGTTGGCGTGCGAAATTGATTGGGCACTTGGCCCACCTAGAAGCTGATATTGATTTTCCAGATGAGGATTTACCTGAGGGCGTCGCAGGTGCGGTTTTACCTGATATATTGCGATTACGGAAGAGCCTGACACAATATCTGGTAGATGGTAAGCGTGGCCAGGCTTTGCGGGATGGTTTTCGTATCGTCATACTCGGAGAACCTAATGCCGGTAAATCAACTTTACTAAATGCGCTCGCGAAATCAGATGTGGCTATTGTCTCTGAGGAAAAAGGAACCACGCGAGATACCATTGAGGTCTCATTGGATTTGCTCGGATACCCAGTACGGCTGATCGATACTGCTGGTCTTCGTGAGGTCGAAAATGCTGTAGAGAAAGAAGGTATCAGGCGGGCAAAAGCCAAAGCGGGAGATGCTGATTTAAAGCTGATACTTGTTCGTGCGGATGAGTGGCCGACCCTTCCGACTGCTACTGTGGAGTGGCTTGATGATAGATCTATTTTGGCAATTACGCAGACAGATCGCGTGCCAATGTTTCACGTGGAACATTCTGATGTAGAAAATATTAGCCAGATCACAGCCGGTAATATTGTCTCGGTATCAGCTAAAAATGATCACGGTATGGACGCACTATTTAAGCTTCTCGAGAGCAAGGTCGAAGCAGCAATGGCGCCCAGAGAAGTACCTAGTTTGACGCGTGTGCGGCACCGTAAATCCCTCGAGGAAACAGTAGAACACCTTCATAGGTTTGAAGGTAACGCATCAATAGACGCAGTTCTTGCCGCTGAAGATGTTCGTATGGCTGCGAGGTCTCTAGGGCAAATTACTGGTCGCGTCGGTGTGGAGGATATGCTGGATGTTGTCTTCTCTGATTTCTGCATAGGAAAGTAGGCTAGCTACTTAGCTGATCATTAGGGGTAAATTGAAGGTAAAGGCTAAGCCGGATATTGGGATTTATGGAACCCGGGATGTTTTGGTTGCCGACTTAATTTTCCACACAAGC
>JAESTR010000018.1 GCA_016763495.1 Kordiimonadaceae bacterium | reverse complement strand
GCCACGCTTGCTGCTAAGCCGAACTTGCCGTAGCTAGGCACCATATAAACAATAACAGCGATAAACCCGATGATCGCAGCCGTGCTGCCTGCTTCAATAGAATCCGCACCCAAATCAGGCCCTACAGTGCGTTCTGCAAGCACGGTAAGTTTAACCGGAAGCGCTCCTGCCTTAAGAAGTGTCGCGAGTTCCTGCGTTTCAGCAACTGTACCAGCCCCAGTAATAATACCTGAGCCACCAAGAATGGCTGATTGAATATTTGGCGCACTGATGATCACATCACCCAGCACAATAGCGAACGGCCGACCAATGTTTTTACGTGTATGGTTACCGAACCGGCGCGCACCTGAAGTGTTGAAAGTGAAGGAAACAGCGGGCCGCCCTCTTTCATCGAATGCCGCTTTAGCATCGGTAAGGTCTTCACCTGAAACAATGACGCGCTCATTAATCACCAACGCACCACCATCTTGAAGAGGCAGCAGCTTTTGCCGCGGCTTTAGGCGGCCTTTGGCAATATCGCTCTGTGAAAGGCCTGTCACTACATCATGGAAACTGAGCTTTGCTGTTTTACCGATCAACCGCTTGATGGCTTCTGGATCGCCTTCGCCGGGTACTTCAAGTATAATTCTGTCGCAACCTTGAGGCTGAAGGGTGATTTCCTTGGTACCTGTTGGATCAACACGTTTGCGTATCACTTCAATAGCGCGGGAAATTGCCTCACGCTTTTGCATGGCAATGCCTTGCTCTGTCAGCGTTAGCGTGAAGACATTGCCTTCAATTCCCATCGTCATTTCTTCAATGCCGCCACCAACAAGAGGGTTGGCAAGGCCACCACTAGACGACAGTAGAGGCGTAAGTTTTTCTTCAGCAAGCGGCAGCATTTCATCGCGTGTCACTTCAAAAGTAACAGACTGACCTTCAATACGTATTTTACGGAAATTCAGGCCTTTTTCACTGCGCCGCAAGTCACGGACCTGATCTGCAATATTATTGAGCCGCGCAGCAACAACCTCTTCGGTTTGTGCGCCGTAAAGCAAATGCACACCGCCTTGTAAATCCAAGCCCAAGCTTAGTGTGGCAGATGGCATGAAGCCCGGCAGAGCTGCGCGTTGGCTTTCAGACAGAAAGTTTGGAAGTGCTGTGATAACACCCCAAAATACAATGCCTAAAATCATTACTACTTTCCAACGTGGAAAGGTCAGCATGATATGTCCCCTCAATACTTAAGAAATAGCTTGCCCCAAGCGCGGTCGCTTTAGGGCAAAGCCTTCGTTATTTTTTGTCGTCTTTGTTGTCAGCTTTTTTAGCTGGTTTTTTAGCGGGCTTTTTAGCCGGTTTTTTACCAGGCTTTTTGTCAGCCTTTGGAGCAGTCGCCTTAGGCTCGTTTTTGCTACGAACATCAGACAACGTGCTGGCAACAACGCGTACTTTAACACCGTCACCCAAATCAACTTCTACTTCATTGTCGTCTTTTACTTTGGTTATTTTGCCGATAAGGCCACCTGCTGTAACAACAGTGTCTCCGCGGCTAACGTTAGCCACCATTGCACGGTGGTCTTTCATCTTTTTATTTTGTGGGCGCAAGATCATGAACCAGAAAACCACAACAATTAGGACGATAGGCAGAAAATCAATCAAACCGCCGGACGCTGCTGATGTACCAGCAGCCTGCGCGTAAACAGGTGAAGAAAACATTGTAAAAAACCTCTCCGATAAGCAGCTCAATATACTGCCAAATGTCTTTATTCTCGCGGGGACTATAGCTTTATCCGGCTCAAATGCAACAACAGGCTGAAGCCACTGCGTAATCCCACTCTCGCCTAACACTAATTCCCGTGATATGTGCTTGTTTGAGACATAAGTACCAGCGAAAGAGGTTGCAAGTGCCAACTGACAATTCAAGCAATAAAACAAGCGATAATGACACATTAGTTACCGCCATCACGGCACTCACCGCTGCCCTTACAAAAACTGCAGGCCAAAGTAAAACCGTGACTGTGCCCACAGGCGTACATGCCTTTGTTTTTGAGCCCAAGGCAGCTGCCCTGCGTGCTGTAGACCGCGTTGCGGCACCTGCGATTAAACTCCTCTGCGGCATTGACCGCGTTAAAGATACATTGATTGAAAACAGTCGCATGTTTGCGCGCGGTGTTTCCGCTAATAATGCACTGCTGTGGGGCGCGCGCGGCATGGGTAAAAGTACATTGGTGAAATCAGTTCACAATCTCATGCTTGAGGAATTTGGCGCAGATGCGCCTGTGCTGGTAGAAATTCACAGGGAAGACATTGTGGCCCTGCCCCAATTGCTTATGAGCTTAAGCACTGAGAGCCGGCAATTTGTGATTTACTGCGACGACCTATCCTTCAGTCGCCCAGACAGAGACTTTAAAGCGCTCAAGTCTGTGCTGGAGGGCGGATTAGAAGGCAGACCAGAGAATGTAATTTTCTATGCGACATCAAACCGCCGCCACTTATTACCGCGCGAAATGGCCGAGCAAGAAAGCGCCATTGGTATCCACCCCAACGAAGCCATGGACGAAACCATCGCCTTATCAGACAGGTTCGGCTTATGGCTAGGCTTCCATGCCTGCAACCAAGCAGATTACCTGAGTATCGTTGAAGGATATATCAGCCAATTCGGCCTTGAGCCGGATTTTGACTGGAAACCAAAAGCGCTCAATTGGTCCAAAACACGCGGTAACCGCTCTGGCAGAACGGCGTGGCAATATGTGATGAATTTGGCAGGCACGCTTGGGAAGAAGGTCAGCTTTTAGGCGATTTTCATTGTAGTGAAGTCTTAGCCTCCACTGGCGGTACGGCCAGTTAGATGGCGGAGTGGATCAAGGGCCTTGCGGCCTTTGCGTATCTCAAAATGCAGCTGTGATACTTTTACACCACCAGTTGAACCAACACGCGCAACCACTTGACCCCGCTGTATTTTTGCCCTGGGCGAACCAGCAGCCTTTCGTTATGTGCGTATGCTGTCACCCAGCCGCCTGAGTGTTTTAGCAGCAGCAGGTTACCGTAGCCTTCCAGCGCATTAGACGCATACACAACAACACCAGCATCCGCTGCCTTAACCGGACTGCCGGGCTTGGCGAGAATGTTAATACCATCATTATGCAAACCGCCTTCTCGCGGACCAAAACGTGATGCCAGTTTCCCCTTCACCGGCCAAATAAAGCCAGACTTACTTCTTGGTGGAGGGCTTGGAATGGCAACAGTACGGCCTACGCTTGGTTTCCGGGATACGGGACTGTTTTTAGAACGGCTGGTTGTTGTATTTGATGCATATGTTGCTGTCCCAGCTTTTGCCCCACCGGGTAAATTAAGTCGCTGACCAACAGATAACCTGAAAGGTTTACGGATACCGTTCACCCGCATCAAAGAGGACACTGTCACACCGTACTGGCGGCTGATGCTGTATCCAGTATCTCCTTTTTTAACCGTATGATATTGGCTGGTGGGTATCGTAAGCTTTTGCCCAACAGCCAAGCTGTACGGTGCACGTAACCTGTTGGCTGAAATCAGAGACCTTACAGGCACCTTATGCCTGCGAGATAGCGCATAAAGCGTATCGCCCTTACGCACAGTTACTTTGGCACGCGCAACAGAAGCCGTCGCAGTAGGTGCAGGCTTTACAATTGCTTTGGCAACTGGTTTGAAAATTGGGCGTTTAGTGTGCTTTTGGGCGGCATAAGCTGTTTGGCTGCGGCGCGGATTCCAATGCACATTGGGCACAGGAATGGGCGCATTCCGTATTTCATAAACAGGTTTGATCGCGCCGGGATCATAGGATGGGCCTAACGCGCACGCTACTATAACCAGCATAGCCATCAAAGCTAATACTGGCTTAAAAGCCACCTGAATATACTGTTCACTTAAATGCACTGTTCCTCCACCCGTAATCACGAGCAGAATAGCTGCAACAACTAGCAAGAGCAATAAGGGGAATGAATTTAAAAGCCAAAGCAGGTAATTCGGTGAAGAAAACTCTGGTCGTTACATAAACTTTGGCCACTAGAGAAATCAAGTTAGCTACAGAAAACTTTGGTCAATTTTGTCTGACAGCTGCTTTACAGTAGGATGATCCGTCATATTCAACTGTACAGGTGTCACAGAAATCCATTTTTCGCGCACAGTTCCAATGTCTGTGTGATGCCCGGGGTTACCCACTTCGCGCCCAAGCCCCAGCCAATAGTAGGTAGCACCACGCGGATCTTTACGCTCATCAATATTCACACCAGCGGCCTCACGGCGACCTTGTTCAGTCACCCGCACGCCTTTGATTTCCTCAATTGCAAAGGCCGGGAAATTCACATTCATCAGCACGTTCTTGGGCCAACCTTCAGCAAGCAGGCTTTTGATGACGTCAGGCGCGAACTTTTCCGCAGTTTCCCACTTGGTCTTTTGCTCTGGGCGAATACACTGACTAAGCGCAATAGACGGGATACCAACGAGCGTGCCTTCCATCGCTACAGAAACAGTACCGGAATACGTTAAGTCTTCCGCTAAATTTCCGCCACGGTTGATGCCCGAAAGGATAAGCGTTGGTAGATTATCCGTCATAATCTTGTTAACGGCCATCATAATACAGTCTGTCGGTGTCCCAGAAACAGACCAACGCTTATCACCAAGCTTACGAATACGCAGTGGTTTGGTCAGCGTTAAAGAGTGCCCCGCGCCAGATTGCTCGCCTTCGGGCGCAACAACCCACACATCATCGCTGAGCGTGCGCGCAATACGTTCTAAAATAGCAATGCCCGGCGCATTAATGCCGTCATCGTTGGAGATAAGGATACGCTGAGTTGAAACTGCCACAGACTAAGCCCCTATCACATCAACGCCGCCCATATAGGAGCGCAATACTTCTGGCACCCGGACGCTGCCGTCAGCCTGCTGATAATTCTCCATAATCGCTACAAGTGTGCGACCTACGGCCAACCCAGAACCATTGAGCGTGTGGACAAAGCGTGTTTTCTTCTCGCCTTTTGGTCGGCAGCGCATTTTCATACGGCGCGCCTGAAAGTCACCCATTACAGAGCAGCTTGAAATCTCCCGGAAGCGATCTTGCCCCGGTAGCCAGACTTCGATGTCATATGTCCGGCGTGCGCCAAACCCAATATCACCCGCGCACAATTTTACCACGCGGTACGGCAGATGCAGGCGCCTAAGTACTTCTTCAGCACAGGCAGTTTTACGTTCAAGTTCTTCGTCAGACTGCTCAGGTGTTGTGATGGAAACAAGTTCCACCTTTTCAAACTGGTGCTGGCGGATCATACCGCGCGTATCGCGGCCTGCAGAACCGGCTTCAGCCCGAAAACACTGGCTGAGAGACGTAAAACGGATAGGTAGCGTGGCTTCATCCAGTATTTCACCAGAATGCAAGTTTGTAAGTGTCACTTCAGACGTTGGAATAAGCCAGTGGCCAGTATTGGTTTGAAACGCATCTTCACCAAATTTGGGCAACTGCCCTGTGCCGTACAGCGCCGTGTCGCGTACCATCGCAGGGGCAAACACTTCTTCATACGCATGCTCCGAAGTATGAAGGTCGATCATAAATTGGCCAATGGCGCGCTCAAGCCGAGCAAGGCCACCACGCAGCACCACAAAGCGAGAGCCAGAAAGTTTGGCTGCCCGCTCAAAGTCCATCAAACCAAGGCTTTCACCCAGATCAAAATGTTCTTTCACCTCAAAATCAAATTTTGGAATAGCACCCCAAGTGCGTACTTCTTCGTTATCATCTTCATCTGCGCCGTCAGGCACATCATCATGCATCAGGTTCGGCAGGCTCATAAGGAGCGTATTGAGTTTTTCGCCTAACTCGCGCTCATCATCCGCTAAAGTCGTGAGGCGACTTTTCAGTTCCGCAACCTCAGCCATCAACGCTTGGGCTTCGTCTTCATTACCTTGAGCTTTGGCTTTACCAATTAGCTTAGATGCCTCATTCCGGCGCGCTTGCGCTGTCTGCGCTTCTGTTGCCAGTGCCCTATGATCAACATCCAGTGCCAAAATTATCGCCGACTGAGGCTCTTCACCGCGGCGTTTCATGCCCGCGTCAAAAGCTTCAGGGTTTTCGCGAATAAATTTCAAGTCAAACATCTGGATGTTCCTAAATCGGTATCAGCAATAAAATTGAATCTGCAGCTTTAACTGTCAGTGTCATCAGTCTCTTGGTCATCACTTTCTTCAGCTGCTTTTTTCTTTTCAGTTGCAGAGATAAGAAGGATGGAGATTTCATATAGCAGCAGCATCGCAGTGCCAAGCGTGATTTGGCTTAAAGGGTCTGGTGGTGTTAAAATAGCTGCAACAGCGAATGTGCCAACAACCATATAGCGGCGTTTTTCGCGCAGGCCTTTGGCTGTTACAATTCCTGCTCTACCAAGAAGCGTAAGCGCCACTGGCAGCAAGAAAGCCACACCAAAACCAAAGATCATCTGCATTACAAGTGATAGATATTCGCTAACCTTTGCTTCGGCAGCAATTTCAATCGCGCCACCAGAGGCTGCCTGCTCAAAACTCAGCAGAAACTGCCATGCCCACGGTATAACCAGGAAGTACGCTAGGCTTGCACCCATTGTAAATAGCACTGGCGTCGCCACGAGAAATGGTAGAAAGGCCTGCTTTTCATTCCGGTAAAGTCCCGGTGCAACAAATTTCCAGACTTGCAGAGCAATCAGCGGGAAAGTCACAAGAAAAGCCCCGTACAGCGCCACTCTTAGCTTCACAAAAAAGCCTTCAGTTAGCGCTGTGAAAATCATACGGCGATCACCGCCAGAAGCCGCTTGGGCATCTACATAAGGCTGAGCAAGAATATTAAAAATTTGATCTGAGAATATAAGCGCAATACCGAAAGCGATGATCATGCCGATAATAACTTTGATCAGCCTTGTACGGAGTTCACTTAAATGATCAAGAAGCGGTGCTTGGCTAGCATCGATATCGTCTTCAATGATATCAGGTTTGGCAGCACCAACTTCTTTGGCAGCTTCATTTTCCGCATCTTCTTGAAACATTTTTGAGCTCATGACGCAGCCTCGCCCTTTTTGTCACTGCTGGCTGATGCATCAGCTTTCTCTTTAGGCTTGGTCTCTGCCGCATCGTTTTCGCTTGTGCCTTCACTAGCGACTTTATTGGCGACTTTATTGGCCTCGTTCTCACGGTTGGCCATAATATGATCCGTGATATCTTCAGGGCTCATGCCGGGCTTTAGGCCTTCTTCCTTTTTCAAATCATCAAAAGGATCAATATGTTGCTCGGCTTCAGCTGCAAGCGATTCCACGCCATCCTTAAACTCAGCAGTCAGCTCTCTTGCCTTGCGGACCAAGCCACCAACTGTACGTAACAGTTTTGGTAGCTCTTTTGGGCCAACAACAACAAGGGCAATAACCGCCACAAGGAAAAGTTCCATTGCACCGATGTCAAACATGCCGGACGCTCCAGTTTATTCAGAAAGGAAAGACGAAGAAGAGACTGACTTAGCTATCAGCCTTTTCTTTAGAGGCTTCAGCAACAGGTGTGCTTTCACCCTCAACAATATTATTGTCAGCTACTGCTTTCGGTGCGACTTCCGGTTCATTGCCCTCTTTCAGGCCTTTGCGGAAACTCGTGATACCTTTACCAACGTCCCCCATCAAGCCAGAAATTTTACCGCGGCCAAAAAATACAACAACTAACAATACAATGATTGCAATCTGCCATGGACCTATCATTTCACTATTCTCCCGTCTGTGGGCCTTAGCCCCTTAAAGCAGTATCATGCTAATCAGTAAGCGCTACTCTGCTTTGTCTATTGTTTCTTCAATATCGGTCTTTATCTCTATGGTGTCATCCTCACCTAATTCGGAGGCTTCAGCCACTAATTCATCTGTTGTGTTGCGCTCAGATTCTGCAATGGCTTCTTCCAAATCAATCTGAGCGTCACCTTCATCATCTTCAACCGGTTCACCCGGCATTGGTATACCGCCCATTTTATCAAGCGCTACATTCACACTATCAAGCAGGCCCGCAGCTTTTAATTCCTGC
>JAESTR010000176.1 GCA_016763495.1 Kordiimonadaceae bacterium | reverse complement strand
CCGTCAATATTCATGGCACATGGATACTTTTGAAGTAGACTTGGATACCTGCGGCCCAATGGTGCTGGATGCACTCATCAAAATTAAAGATGAGATGGACAGCACTGTCACGTTCCGCCGGTCATGTCGCGAAGGTGTTTGTGGCTCTTGTGCCATGAATATTGACGGCAAAAATGGTTTGGCGTGTACAACTGCCATTGAAGATGTGAAAGGCGATATTGCTATCACGCCGCTTCCGCACCAGGAAGTCGTGAAGGATTTGGTGCCTGACCTGACCAATTTCTATGCGCAGTATGCGTCCATTAAACCGTGGCTTGAAACACAAAGCCCGACACCTGAGAAAGAGCGCTTGCAGTCTCCTGAAGACCGTAAAAAGCTCGATGGTTTGTATGAGTGTATCTTGTGTGCTTGTTGCTCAACCAGTTGCCCAAGCTACTGGTGGAACGGCGACAAATACCTAGGCCCAGCTGTACTGCTGCAAGCGTATCGTTGGTTGATTGATAGCCGTGACGAAAATACAGGTGAACGCCTTGATGATCTGGAAGACCCGTTCCGCTTGTACCGGTGTCATACAATCATGAACTGCTCAAACGCTTGCCCAAGGGGTTGAACCCGGCGAAGGTAATCGCAGAGACTAAAAAAATGATGGTCGCACGCAAAGGCTAAGTCTGCACTTGTGTAACGATTTGAAGAAAGCCGGGTTTATCCCGGCTTTCTTTTGTGCGGTTTCAACGATCATAAATCTATGGCCTTTGTTGCGAATTCCTAGAGTCAATCCAGTTAAGATTGCCGCATGGACTCTATTCATCATACGATGGCTTAACCCGCGTATCTCGGGCTTTGAAGGTAGGAGAATTTAGGCCATATAGAGAATGCATAATATGACTGGCGCAGGGATATTTGCACAATATGCCCAGCAACAGGATTATCTGACCAGGCATTATGCGATGTCAGACTCGCGATTAATTCTTCATTATTTTGAGGCTATTGGTGAAGGGTAGCGGGTTTTCTATTTCTGAGAGCTGGGGATTGCTAGGCATGCAGTCTGGATTGGCGAACTGCAGCAAGTCAGGGTCAGCGTCACAGAATAATATATCAAGCGCCATACGGTTTTTACCGTAGAGTCCGCGGTGGATCATGTTGGCGGAGAATACTAGAAGGTCTCCGGGCTCAAGCGGGATGGCGTGACCAGTTTGAAGTGGCTCATGGTTCTTATGGCCCTTTCGCTCCATGCGTATCTCATGCTCTTCGGGCGTGTCCCAATTCTCGTGACTGCCGGGTACAAGCTCTATCCCATACTCTGACTGTAGTGCGACCCTGAAATGTATAACATTGATGTCATGTAGTGCTTGTTGCTGTTCAGCAATGGGGCTATTGGTATATTGAATATCCCGGTGCCAGTAGTTTTTTTGCTCTGGCTGCACGGGATTGAAAAATAATTGGGTATTCATAAAGGCTGGGCCATCAGGGATAAGCTCTGACGCCAACGCCACTAGCTTGTTTGACCCGATGAAATTAAACAATGTTTGCCGCTCATTGCTACTTAGGTACTGCGCACTTGTTAAATAGGCGCTGTTTACGGCTCTGGTTTTGTAAAATTCAGCGTTATCTTGCTGCCAGGCTTTGTGGAAGTTCTCTAATGCGGGCTTAATGTAGCGTAGTTCAGTCTCATCAAAAAACTGCTTGGCGTGAATATATCCCTGCTTTGTATAGTGTGATTCCATGCGGTTTTCTTCCCCAAGCCTAATAGCGCCAGCACCCTTCTTAGGGCAATTAGGCTTGCATTGGCAACCAGATGGCTTGCTAGGTTTTAATGGGAGAGAAGGCCGCTGGTAAAATCTACTTCAGGAAAAAATTACGCAGTTGCTCTTTACGACCGCTGGTTAGGCCAAGGCCAGTTTCTAGATAACTGTCTATGCTGCCATATTCGGCACGAATAGATGCATAAGCTTCTTCAAGGAAATCAGGCGCAACCCCAACAAGGGGTAGCACGTCTTTGGCACCAATAGCGCGTCCTGCTTTTTTACTCAGCCACTCGGCAGTGGCAAGGGACGTTGTCTCAATATCCACGGCTTTGTTGGTTAGCAGAAAGTCTGCCATGATTTGCTCATCGGCTACACCAAGTGCTTTCATCAATAAGGCGCCGGCAATGCCCGTACGGTCTTTACCCGCGGTGCAATGAAACAAGAAGGCGTTGCCTTTGTGTTCATCGATGATGGTGTCAAAAAAAGCTTTTAGGCCGCCTACATTTGCAATGGGTATTGTTCTGAACGCCAACAAAAACTGGTCATGTAAGTCGCGTGCAGGAAAATCAGTTTTGGTTAGATTTTCATACAGTTCTTTAATCCACGCAGCGGCATTGCCGCCTATGGAAATAGAATGATAATCTGGTATCCAATTATTTGGCCAATGAACAGGGTGCCGCTCTTTTTCACGGTCAGAGCGGAAATCAATCACGGTTTCAATGTCGCGCGCCAACATTTCCATGCCGCATTCTTCTGTTAGGTCATGCAAATGGCCCGAGCGGATAATACGCCCCCACTTGATAACGGCACCATCAGCTGCCTCGTAACCGCCCATGTCCCGGAAGTTTTTAACGCCTGTAAGCGAGTTTATGCGCCGGTGGATAGTCATGCAGTGCCTTTCAGGGTGGATGTCAGAGGGTCTTTCTAACGTGGTCTATATATTAACTATAACGAAAGTGTCTTATCATTTTCTTAGCGCGCAAATAAAATTTATCAAATATTTTTTCAAAATTAGGGGGATGTGTGCGGTTTGCATTTGAGGGGACAGCAAAGGCGTGATAGAGGGTGATTATGTACCGGGTAAAGGAAGCTGATGTCGCATACACCTGCTGAAAATGGTCCGCTGGCACTGTATCGCCAGCTTGAGAAAGAAGGCGAAATTCGTCCCGATGAGGACCAGCTTCGTATTCTTACACATTTTGAGCGGTTATTCGGTGATTTAGTCGATTATCCTGAGGTCATTGGTCGCTCTAAGGGCCTCTCTATTAAAAGCTGGCGATTGTCCAATTTTTTCCGCTGGTCGGGTGGTGATAAAAAACCGCCGCGGGGTTTGTATATATACGGCGGCGTTGGGCGCGGTAAATCCATGTTGATGGATTTATTTTACGATATCGCTCCAGTGAAAGCTAAGCGCCGGGTTCATTTTCACGAAT
>JAESTR010000175.1 GCA_016763495.1 Kordiimonadaceae bacterium | reverse complement strand
TGGCAATGGGTTTGATGTTGCGCCTGCTCAAAGGGGATCAAAACGTTATTCTGCAAAGTGGGCCGTTGGTGCTTGAGCCTCCAGCTGAGAGCATTAGCCAACCTGACCCGGCTGAAAAACACGACCTTAAAAGGGTTATAGAGGTTGTCGAGGCGGAAGAATTTTACCTAGAGCCAAATCTAACAATTTCCACGTTGGCGAAAAAAGTGCAGATGCCGGAGCATAAACTGCGCCAGCTTGTGAACCAGCATATGGGGTACCGCAATTTTGCTGATTTTTTGAATGAGTATCGGATTGAAGCAGCTAAAATCCGCCTTGCTGATGTTGCTAACCGCCGCCAGCAGGTATTAGTCCTTGCAATGGACTTGGGCTACGGCTCTCTAGGGCCATTCAACCGAGCCTTCAAGGCACGCACAGGCCTCACGCCATCTGAGTACCGTAAAAAAGCACTTGCTGAAACTGAATAAAACCCACTGATTCTGAAAATAACCGTCTGTTTTTAAAACTGGCGAGCGTCCGTGCATCAAATCCTGCAGTGTATCTCTCATAAAAGAAAAGCAAGTCACAACGACAGAGTTACGACAGCCAGCAGGAGAGAATGTTATGTGGGAACAGGTATTAATGTATGTCCAAATGTGGTTTGGCAGTTTTACATTTGAACTTGGCCGGTATGTAGTGGGTGCAGGAGGGGTGTTTCTATTGATTAACCTGCTGCTTAAAAAACCATTAGCAGGCCGGAAAATTCGTAAAAAACACGCTCGGCCTCGGCAGATGTTCCGTGAAATTCGAGCATCCATGATGTCTGTTAGTGTTTATGCATTGGTAGGGTTGGTAACGTATTTAGCTATCCGAGCCGGAATTCTAGATACACGCAGCGACCCTAGCGAATTCGGATGGCTGTATTTTGGGTTTTCAGTGGTTGCCATGATTGTAGCGCAGGATGCGTATTTTTATTGGACGCACCGTTTTTTACATCTACCAAAAATAATGCCCTATTCGCACCATTATCATCATAAATCTATCAATCCTACGCCGTTTACTAGCTATAGCTTTGACCCCATTGAAGCCGCTATTCATGCGATCTTTGTCACGATTTATATAACGATTGTACCGACATCTCATTTAGCTGTGTATATATTTATGGCGCATCAGGTGTTACGGAATGCTCTGGCGCATAGCGGTTATGAAGTGTACCCACGTTCATGGGCAAAACACCCAATTATGGGCTGGCTCAATCTTGTTACGCATCATGACATGCATCATTCTTACGGACAGGCGAATTATGGCCTTTGGTTCACATGGTGGGACCGCTGGATGGGTACTGAGCACCCCAATTATCTGGCTAAAGCGTCTGGCGACCCGTCAGCTCGACGCCCAAATGCTCCAACGGCACAAGCTGCAGAATAAATTGTGCAGCTATATATTGATCCACATTTGATATCGCGACCAGAGTAGTTGAAAGAGTTGAGCATAGTGCCTTGGGAAGATATTTCCGGGGCATTTTGTCGCTAGTATGCAATTTTGCTTGCCCCTCTATTCATAAATGTTCCTAGTAGTCCCGCTAAAGGGTCCCCATATGCTAAGCCAAACGTTCAGAAGCTATTCAGAACGAGGGTATGATAGGGTGAATTGCTTGCAGTAACAGGGGTCTGCGATGCTTGAATTGGTAGATAGTTTTATTCGGTTCTCGGCCATATTTGGCTATGCGTTTGCGGGCGCATTGATTTACCGTGATGCAAGGCACAGTCTTTCTGGTAAGCTAGGTGTTGCCACATGCGGGCTGGTGATTTGCTATTTTATCGCTTTTATCCCAGGTCTTTATGCTGTTGTGGGCTCAGCTCTTTCCCCATTTTTGTTTTTATCCCATTTTGCGCCGGTTTGCGTCTGGCTATTTTGCTTGTCTATGTTTGAAGATAAGTTTGAGTTGACCCGCCTACATGCTGCTGCTGGAATATTATTTGTCGGTGTTGCTTTTGCCATGCACGGGGCTGTATATCTAGAAACAGGTGTGCTGGCTCATGGCTCAATGTTTGCTAGTTATTTAGCCGTTTCTGGGGCCGGTCCCTTGTCTATAGCAGCTGCTGTACTCCTCTTACTGTTGAAACTAGCCATCGTAGCTGATCTATGCATCGTTGCTTGGTCTGGCCGTCACGAAGACTTGGTAGAGGAACGGCGTCGTATTCGCGCTGTTTTTGTAACTGTCGTAGCTGGTGCATTTTTAGTGATGGTTGTTTTCGAAAGTTGGATGCTGTTTGGCGGCGGAACAACAGCTGGTGCGTCGTTATTTTGCACAGTGCAGACAGCAATCGAATTAGGCATTGTTGTTTACATGCTTTGGCATATGACAAGCATAAATGGGTCTTGGTTGTTTGGCGATGATAAGAAACCATCCTCAGAGCCTTTGAGGCGTACCGCTGAAGAAGATCGGCATGACCTTGAAATATTGACTCAGATGGTAATCCAGGATGCGTTATTAGAGCAGGGGCTTTCTATAAGCAGACTTGCCGGTGCGGCTAAAATGCCAGAGCACAGGCTGCGGCGCATTATAAATGAGCATTTGGGCTTTCGTAACTTCGCCGATTACCTGAACCATCACCGTATCATTGCTGCGAAATGTAGGTTGGCAGAAGTGGATGACAGGCATCTGCCTATTCTCACTATGGCAATGGACCTCGGGTACGGATCACTCGGACCTTTTAACAGGGCGTTCAAAGAGCGGGCGGGCATGACACCTACAGAATACAGGAAACAAGCACTAGCCGATTGTTAGAAAAAGTGGCTGATTTGTAGAAACTCTACCTTTTTTTAAAATAAAAGAGAAATTTGATCAAGTAATCCCTATCTAGGTTTTAGCTAGATTGGACAAGAACTTTGGCGGCCTTAATGGGGATTATTCGGGGCGCTGAAAACCACTGAACCAACTTTAATTATGTGTACTGAGTTAAATCGACACGAGGAGATAAAAAATGTCTAAACAGTCTTTGAAACTTCTTCCCAAGCGCGGTTCGACG
>JAESTR010000174.1 GCA_016763495.1 Kordiimonadaceae bacterium | reverse complement strand
GAATTGTCTGCAGCCTGTGAGGCTGATGCCACTGCCGAGAGTAACGCGGCAAGAAACAGTTTGGAAAGCGTATTCATAAAATCCCCCTATATGTTACCAACAGTCTAATATGAAATCCGCAGGCTGAATAGTGCTAATATAGAGAGAGGGGAAGAGGCCAAAATTAGCGACATCACAGAGTTAGTCGATGCTAATGTTGTGTACGCTAGTTGCGCTCGTTTTAGTATTCGTGTCACTCTAGATCATTCTGAAGATTGAGTGGTGTGAAGTGGTTTGGTATGCCGCCGTGGCGGCACACCAGTAACTCTTTCATAAAAGATCAATTAGAAGCGAGCCAATACGCCAACAGTTAGGTCTGTTGTGTGAAACCCTGCTGTGGAGATCTGGCCGCGAACACTCCAAGTGTTGCTGAGAGCATGTTCATAGCCAGCTGCAACGATGTAGTCGTCGGCACTAAAGCCCAAATCTGTGTTTATTTTCGTGTAGCCGAGGCCAACATATGCAAGACCCTTGTCATTGCTGCCCACAGTTAAACCTGCTGTACCAAGGATGGACCAGACGTTTTTAGTAATATCGTCATCTACTGAACCGAGGACGAATTCGCCGCCTAGTACGATATTATTATCTAGTTGGGTGCGATAACCTGCAAACAAAGCTCCAACAAGTTTGGTCTCGTCACTTTGATCAGTGATGCCTATTTGTGCACCAATGTATGGCCCTGAAAAAGTATTCTCGCTGTCAGCGTGAGCAGTGGCTGAAAGAGCTAAAAGTGCTGCTGTAAAAGTGGCTGTAGTAATTTTTTTCATTTTATAATCCTCAAAACATTAATAGGTATTCTTTAAAAGTGGAGGCTTTATGCAATTTAAGGTTATATATTGCAAACCTATAATTGCTTTTTTAAAAGAAATTCTTAAAAGTTGTAATTATGTAACTATTTGCGCTGCGATTGCCGAAAATGGGAATCATTAGCGGTTTAATAGAAGAGCAGCGTGCGTATCAGTGTGGGCCTTCCCATGCAATGAAGATATGGCTCTACTAAACGAAGGTTAGGTGCCTCACAGCTTAAGGATAGGTATTTCGCAGAAAACCGTTGTTGGTGCCTTGTAACGGGCGCGCTAAGGCGCGTATAAGGCGGCAACAAAAATTTCAGGAGTATGCCTACTATGGCGCCACCAATTTTAAGCTTGCATAATGTTGACCTACACTGGGGTTCTGACCCTGTGCTGGATGAGCTTGACATGCATATTGCTTACTCCGATCGGTTATGTTTGGTGGGGCGCAATGGTGCTGGCAAATCAACACTCATGAAAGTGATTGCTGGCCTTATTGATATTGATGGCGGCAAGCGGTGGGTGCAGCCGGGCACGAAGGTTGCCTATTTGCCGCAGGAGCCTGATGCCTCTGAATATGAAACGCTGTATGATTATATTGTCGGCGGGCTGCCAGAAGACGAGCGAGATCAAACTTACCGCGCAGATGTGTTAGTGGAAGACCTGAGCGTGAAGGCGTCTGCAGCGCCTCACACAGCATCAGGGGGTGAAATGCGCCGCGCAGCGCTTGCTCGCACGCTTATTGGCGAGCCGGAGCTGTTGCTGCTCGATGAGCCTACTAACCATATGGATATCAATACCATTGAATGGCTTGAAGGCTATTTAAAATCATGGCGCGGGGCGATGGTGCTTATTAGCCACGACAGGTCTTTTCTCAACAATTTATCCAACGCTTGTTTATGGCTTGACCGTGGTAAAGTACGTCGTTTGGATGACGGGTTTGAAAACTTCGAAGCATGGCAGGAAAAAACTTATGCCGAAGAAGCTGAATCGCTCAAGAAACTGAATAAAGTCATCAAGGACGAAACAAAGTGGTCTGTAGAAGGCATTAGTGCAAGACGCACTCGTAACCAAGGCCGTATGCGGCGGCTATATGCTTTGCGCGATGAGCGTAAATCCGTCGTGAGAGCTACCGGTAGCGTGAATATTTCCATGGGCGGTGGTGAAAAATCCGGCGCTAAAGTGATCGAAGCCAAAGGCGTTAGTAAGGCTATGGTAATCGCACCTTGTTTGAAGACTTTAGTGTGCGTATCGCGCGCGGAGACAGGGTTGGCATTATTGGGCCTAACGGGGCAGGTAAATCTACGCTCCTGAAAGTACTGATGGGAGAGTTGGCACCTGACGAGGGCACCGTGACACTCGGTACTAATTTGCAGGCACAAACCATCGACCAAAATCGTGCTGACCTAAAAGATGACATGACCATCATGGACGTGCTGACAGGCGGGCGCGGTGAGTGGATACAGATTGGTGACGAAAGTCGCCATATTATGACCTACCTGAAGGATTTCCTGTTTGACCCAAGCGTGGCACGCACGCCGGTGTCTTCGCTTTCTGGTGGGGAACGAAACCGACTGCTGATCGCCGCTAAATTTGCCAAGCCGTCTAATTTACTGGTGCTCGATGAACCTACTAATGACCTTGATATGGACACGCTTGACCTGTTGCAAGAAGTGTTAGCCGACTATAAAGGCACAATATTACTCGTCTCCCACGATCGGGATTTTCTTGACCGGGTTGTTACTAGTTCCATTGTACTTGAAGGCGACGGTACTGCCACTGAATATTCTGGTGGTTACAGTGATTATAAGATGCAGCAGGCGCTGACTAAAAAACAAGCCGTTGCAGAAGAAAAGGCAGCTAAAAGCAAAGTGCTTGGTTTCACATCTGGGACCAAGAAAAAAGCAAAAAAGCTCTCATACAAAGACCAACGTGCACTTGATAGCTTACCTGCAGAAATTGAAAGCCTGACATTCAGTATTGCCCAGATGGAAGCCGAGGTTGCTGACCCCGAGCTATATACTAAAAATCCGGATAAATTTAATCAGCTCACTAAAGACGCTGACGCTGCGCGCGCTGAGATAGAGAAAAAAGAAATGCGCTGGCTGGAACTGGAAGAAATGAAGGACGCTCTTAATCGTTAATAACGTTTTTGTGAAATTTAGGCATGTGGTTTGCTTGTTGGGATCCCGAAACAATTAAAGGGGGTCAATTATGCCTATAGAAGAAGTTTCATCAGTGACGTCGTTTCTGTCATCCCAAAAATCCACAACAAGCCAAGGTGGTGGTGCGTTTGCTGCCGCCATGCGACAAGCTAGTAATGACGGCGCCGGCACCTCAGAATTTACCGGTGTGAAAAGCAGCCCAATTGCGGCAGGGCAAAATATGCTCGGGGCTG
>JAESTR010000173.1 GCA_016763495.1 Kordiimonadaceae bacterium | reverse complement strand
CGCTTTTACCTTCGCTCGCTTTGTTTACAAAATCAGAATCCGCAAGGAATGGCCGCGCCAGTGACACCATGTCAGCATCACCCCGCTCAAGCACTTCTTCAGCGACTTCAGGTGTGTTGATGCGGTTGGATGTAATTACAGGTAGCGTCAGGTCTTTGCGGAATTTTGCAGTTACCCACGTGAATGCCGCGCGAGGAACTTTGGTAGCGATTGTCGGAATACGGGCTTCGTGCCAGCCAATACCAGTATTGATTATGGTCGCGCCCGCTTTTTCAATCGCTTTGCCAAGGGTAACAACTTCATCATAGTCACTGCCACCGTTTACCAAATCAAGCATGGACAAGCGGTAGATGATAATAAAATTCGTGCCAACGGCTTCGCGTACTCTGCGCACCACTTCAACGGGTAAACGCATGCGATTTTCGTAAGAACCACCCCAGTCATCATCGCGCTGGTTTGTGCATGCAGCAAGGAACTGGTTTAAAAAATAGCCTTCAGATCCCATGATTTCCACGCCGTCGTAGCCCGCCACTTGGGCGCGTTCTGACATGCTAACAAAATCCTGAATTTGCTCTTCAATTTCCTCTTCTGTCGCAGCAGACGGCTTGGCTGGATTAATCGGCGCTTGAATAGCTGAAGGCGCAATTGGATTGGAATTAAACGCATATCGGCCTGTGTGCAAAATCTGCATACAGATCTTACCGCCTTCATCATGCACTGCCTTAGTTATCTGCTTATGTGACTGAACTTCTTCATCTGTCTGAAAACCAGTCGTGAAGGAGGACGTGCCCCCGCGCAAGTTTGGCCCAAAACCGCCAGTGACAATCAGCCCAACACCGCCTCGTGCGCGCTCCCCGTAAAAAGCAGCCATACGCTTGTAGCCATCTGGTGCTTCTTCAAGCCCCGTGTGCATCGACCCCATCAGCACGCGATTGCGTAGCGTCGTAAAACCCAAATCCAACGGTTCCATCAGTTTTGGGAAAAATTCGTTCGCCACAGTCATACTCCAATTCCTAAGTTTGCCAGCGTGGGCTGTTTTTGTACCCGGGTGCAAGCCTGACATTATATATTAAATCACTTTTACGAGGGTTGACATCAAATATTACCCCCCTTTAGACTGGGTTTTAGGCCCCTACCCCAGCGTTTTAGGTCTGCTCTCTAGGTGCCGACAAACATCTCTGCCGTCAGGCCGAGAGTAGTGTCGTCCAGTTCCGCTACCATATCCAATTTTTGAAGGGCTAATGGCAATTCATACCGGTAGAAATACTGGCACGCTTTCACTTTACCCTCGTAGAATGCAGCATCACCAGCGTCGCCTTTTTCCTGACCTTTAAGGGCGACGGTTGCTTGCTTAAGCCACACCCACGCAATAACAACATGACCAAATGCATCCAGATAGGTTGTGGCGTTAGCAAGCCTCAGCTTGATGCTTTCACTAGCCAGCATTGTCGCTGTTACCTCTTGCAGTTTAGCCGCGGCATGTGTGAGGCCTTTGGCATATTCTGCAAGTTCTGGCGTATCTGAAGTAGCAGCGACCGTTGCACCAAACTCAGCCACTAATAGCTTGAGAGCAGCGCCGTCCAGCATTTGTACTTTACGGCCTAACAAATCAATACCATGAATAGCGTGCGTGCCTTCATGGATATGGTTCAGCCTGTTATCGCGGTAGAAGCGCTCCACTGGGTACTCGCGAGTATAACCGTAGCCTCCAAGCACTTGAATGGCGTGCTTGTTAGCCTCCAAGCAATATTCAGATGGCCAAGACTTGGCTATCGGCGTTAAAATCTCCAGCAACAACGCGATCCGGCTTTTCTCTTCTTTTGTCGTTACAAATTTTTCACCGTCCAGTAAATTCGCACAATAGGAAATAAGTCCCATAGCCCCTTCCACATAGACTTTCTGCGCCATCAATATACGCTTAATGTCAGTGTGTTCAGAAATCATAACTTGTGGCGACGTTGGGTCTTTGGCATCAGGATGCCGACCTTGCGGGCGGTTCCGCGCGTAATCGACAGAATAAAGGTACCCAGCAAGGCCACTCATGGCAGCACCCCAGCCAACACCCAGCCGTGCTTCATTCATCATCTGGAACATGCAGAAGAGGCCTTTGTGCGGCTCGCCAATGAGTTGGCCGCGGCATTCGCCTGCTTCGCCAAAGTTCAACAAGGCATTAGTCGTACCACGATGGCCCATTTTATGGTTTAGACCGGCAAGGCCGATATTGTTACGTTCACCAACACTGCCATCTTCCTGAACCCGGTATTTAGGCACAATAAATAGTGAAATACCTTTCACGCCAGCTGGGCCACCGGGTATTTTCGCAAGTACCATGTGTACAATATTGTCTGACAGTTCTTGATCCCCGCCAGAAATCCACATTTTACTGCCTGTAATGAGATAGTCACCATCAGCAGTCAGTTCTGCTTTGGTTTTTATGTCTGACAAAGAAGACCCTGCTTGAGGCTCAGACAAACACATGGTGCCGTACCAATCACCCGCGATCATCGGCGGCAAGAAAGTATCTTTCTGCTCTTGTGTGCCAAACACCTTAATCAGGTTGGCAGCGCCTTGAGTGAGAAAGGAATAATTTGTGATGCCCAAGTTGGCTGTATTAAAAATACCTTTGGCAAACAAAGCAACGGTATCAGGCATTTGCGCACCGCCAAGTTCAGCTTCAAAAGACGCGCCAAACATGCCTGCTTCAGTGTAGGCATCAAGCGCCTCTCTTACTTCCGGGATAAGGTGGGCTTTTTCACCGTCAAATGTAGGCTCGTTCGCATCTAGTTTGGCAGCACAGGGCAAGAATTTATCTTCCGCAATGGACTGAGACATGTCGAGTATTGCGGTAATCGCTTCTCGGTCATAATCTTCATAAAAAGGCTGCTCTAACAGCGTCTCAATATTTAAAAATTCATAAAGTAAAAAATCGAGGTCTCTGCGATTCACGATCATGGACATAGCATGCTCCAAAAACTGTATAGATACGCAGGGCTTAAAATAGCTAACAGCTGGCCCCACCGTTGTTTCAGCATAAACTAGCCCGCTAATTTTGAGGTCAAGTGAAACTGCCAAAATATTAACTGATAGATTTATGTGTAGAGGGTAGTTAACCCAAGGGCCCGAGCATGTTCCATACTGCACATTTCGTGGCCTTTAGCGGCGTATAAAAGAGTGTTTAAATAACACAATAGTTCACCTCTTATGCAGTCTATGCAGTTTGCATATCGCTAATATGCGCGAGTTTACCAAATATAGCGCACAGCAATCGTCCGTCACAAATAGAGAGCTGGCTATCAATCTAAAATTACTCAGTTGCCCGACACCTTAATATGAAACAAAAAAAGCTGCGACGAAAACGCCGCAGCTTTTATTCAATTACACCATCTAGTT
>JAESTR010000172.1 GCA_016763495.1 Kordiimonadaceae bacterium | reverse complement strand
AGTGAAAGAAGATTATGGCGGATCAGGCAACTATCATTGATTTTGTTGGCGCGAGCATGCGCGGGCTGGAATCTACTGGCCGCACGCTTTTGTCACCTACTGAGCAAATGGTCGCTGATAAATTAATGTCTAAACTTGATCAGTCACTTCACCAGATGGTGGCTGAACTGGAAGGTGTTGCTTCGTGCCAGCAAGATGTACCGCAAATTGAAGGGCTAGATGAATTGCCGCCGTTTGAAGCATTCTGTGTTGGCCTCAAGCATATTGGCGATAGCTTGCTGCCGCGATTGATTGGTGATTATACCGATTTCTGCGACGAAAAAGCGCTGCCCAAAACGCCTCTTTCCTGGATTATTCGCGCGAGGGCCGATGCCTTCATCGCCTATTTGTTACAAATTGCGCAAGTGCATGGTTTGGCATTTGTTGATGCGCCCCATAAAGTTGGTAAAACGGAGCAAATAGCTCTTGCTAATTTAGGCGCTGACTTGCGGTCCCGTATGCAATTGGAAATGGACGCATTGCTAGACTAAAAACCTGCCCTGTGACGCTATCCTTCTTAAAAATCACGCTTGGGCTATAAGGGCTCTGAGTGCACACATAGACTGTCCGCTTTTTTCTGCCGTGTAGTAGCACGCCGTGGGTTAGGCCTGTCTACCAAGTCGGTACGGCCTGTAATTGAAGGTACTTGACGCCACGGCGCAAGTGCAAAGATGCTCATCCCACTTGGTTGAAAAACAAGACTTATACTTCTGGCTTCGGTGGACTTTAACGCGCTTCGGCCATGATGTTCAGTTGTTATTACATACCTTTATTGGCCCCCACGCTGGGTTTCGCCGCACGAGGCTCTCATTTCGGCGCATTTTTGTTGGGCGTTGTCTCATCATGTAAATATAGTTGAGAATGTAACTAATTTGCGCCGTAGGCCTTGTTGGTTATTTTTGAAACAGAAAATAATACGGACGAAAACGAAAAGATGGTTGGCGATAACCGGCGCGGGTACCATAATAAGAAAAATTTATTAGCTGATATCCCTCATACAAACAATACTGTGTCGGATATGCTGTTTGCAGATACGCGCGCGCGGGGGACCCATTTGTTCGATAACTTATTTCGCAGTAAAGAGCGTATTTTTTGGGCGTTTCAGGTGTTTGGCTGGTTTGGCTATCTTCTTGTGCGTGTTTCAAACCGGATGGTGACAGTCGGTGATGTAGACGCCGTCCCTTTATATGCTGCGGTAGCAGTCTTTGGGTTTATTCTAACAAGTTACCTCAGGCTATTTTATCGTCGCCTTAAAGAACGGCCCTTTCCGGTGATTCTGTTGGCCATATTGATTGGTTCCGCTGTTTGCGGCGCAATTTTGTCGGCTTTTGCAACGACAAGCATTCCGTTTTTTATGCCTGGGGAAGAATCGTATAAAGGGCTGCAGCGACTTGGCAACGCGATGTTTGAATCTACCGTCATATTTGCTTGGTCAGTTATTTATTTTGGCCATCATTATTATAAGAGCTTTCTGGAGCAAAAGCAGCAAGTTCTAAAAGCGACAGCAATGGCGCATCAGGCACAGTTAAAGATGCTGCGGTACCAATTAAACCCCCACTTTTTATTCAATACACTTAATGCCATTTCTACGTTGGTGCTGGAAAAATCTGGTAAAGACGCGAACCGCATGTTGACGAAGTTATCAAGTTTTCTACGGTACACATTGGTGAACGAACCAACGCAACTTGTGCCATTACAGCAGGAATTACATGCGCTTAATCTTTACCTAGACATTGAAAAAGTACGTTTTCAGGAACGCTTGGTCATTGAATTTGATATTCAAGAAAAAGCTAAACTTGCGCTGGTGCCCAGCCTGATTTTACAGCCTCTTATTGAAAATGTTATCAAATATGCCATTGCACCGTCTATTGATGGCGGGATGATTATGATTTGTGCAAAGGTAGAAAATAAGAGGTTGTTAATAGGCTTAACCGATAATGGCCCCGGCATGGATGATGTTAAAAATACGCACAGTAAATCAGGGTCTGGTGTTGGCTTGGCTAATACGAAAGAGCGCTTGGCGCAGATTTATGGCGAAAAACATTCCCTTGTTCTAAAGAATATGGAGCCAACAGGCTTGGGCGTGTTCATTGAATTGCCGTTTGATCTAGAGAATATTGCACAATAATTTAGGATTGCTTCATGGCAAAAATTACAGCTCTTTTAGTAGATGACGAACCTTTGGCTATACGGGGTTTAGCCATTCGTCTCGAAGCATTTGCGGACATTGAAATAGTTGGGTCCTGCGCAAATGGGCGTGAGGCAGTAAAGGCGATTAAAGAAAAAAAGCCTGATTTGGTTTTTCTAGATATCCAAATGCCAGGCTTTGATGGTTTTGCTGTCGTCAGGTCTCTTGTTGGTGAAGTTGAAATCCCGCTGGTGATCTTTGTAACGGCGTATGATGAATATGCACTTGAGGCTTTTGAAAGCCACGCGCTCGACTATTTATTGAAGCCTGTTGATGAAGAACGCCTTGAGGAAGCAATCATTCGTGTGCGTGATGCTCTCACTCAGCGTTCAGCCATTGAGCAAAATGCTCGTTTGGTGGACCTTATCGAAAATATGGATAACCCGCCTAAAGAAGCGCTAACGGCAATAATTGATACTGCCGTGATGGAAAAGGAAGGGCGTTTTGACCCGCACTTACGCATTAAAGACAGGGGCCATATCTCAATCGTAGAAGTGGCAGAAGTGAGCTACATTGATGCTGCTGGCGACTATATGTGTATTCACGTGGAAGGCAAAACCCACATTTTGCGCGAAACCATGAAAACCATGCAAAAGCGCCTTGACCCAAAAATATTCCAGCGCATTCACCGCTCTACTATCGTAAACCTCGATCAAGTCCTTGAGGTCCGGCCTCACTCCAACGGTGAATGCTTCCTAACCCTAAAATGCGGCAATGAGCTAAAAGTCAGCCGTTCCTACAAAGATGTAGTCGGCAGGTTTCTGTAACGTAAATTAAGTGAGTTTACGGGCGCGCACTAGATATTGAAAAGTTGACCAGTCCTCTATTCGGTTCGGTGAAATTTCGCTCGCTGGTTTATCAAACATTTTAGCCAAAGTGTTGATGGCACTTTCAGTGTTAGCTGTTTGGAATTTTCGGGGTTTTAAAACCTCGATCTCTAAACCGGCGTCCGTAAACATATCCGCAATGGTCTTCTTTGTGAAAAGGCGCAAATGAGTTCGGTCCAATAGTCCCGCGTCCTTATATTCAAAGGCACCATTTACCAGTTCGAATATCATGCTCCAGTGCGCTACATTTGGGATGCAGGCACATATGCACCCACCAGGCTTTAAGTACTCAAGGTGTTTTTTGAGGGCGGCCCACGGGTCAATGAAATGCTCCAACACGTCCCCGTAAATGATTAGATCAAAAGCCTCAGCTTTGTAATCATGCTCAAAAACGCTGTCAGTTTCTGCGTTGCCCACAATGACGTCATCACAACGAGACACAGCTTGTTTTGCGGCGCTCTCGAACAGCTCGAAACCAACTGTCGTTGAGGAAGAATGGATAGTTTTATAGGCTTCAAGAAACTTGCCTGCACCGCATCCAAATTCGATAACGGTATCTGCGGCAGGACAAATGTCTAACAATTCAGTGTTAATGTTCGAATAATAGCTTGGAGCGTCAGGGGACATTGGTAACTCATTATAGTTTAGAGGATTACACTTCAGGCATATGTTCCATCAGGCGTGGTCCAAGGCGCAAGGGTTCAATGCGTTTGGTTAGGCCTGTACGGTCATCGGTTTCTAGGAAGGTGCCGCAAATGGTGGCTTCGCCGCT
>JAESTR010000171.1 GCA_016763495.1 Kordiimonadaceae bacterium | reverse complement strand
TACAAGACCAAGTTTCAGAAGAAGAATGGCAAGCAAGAGTGGATTTGGCCGCGGCTTACCGCATGTGCGCTTTTTATGGCTGGGATGACCTTATTTATACCCATCTATCCGCCCGTGTCCCGAATACCGATCATCATTTCCTCATCAACCCCCTTGGCTTAATGTTTGAAGAAATGACAGCATCCAGCCTCATTAAAGTGGATTTGAAGGGCAACCAGTTAATGGATACGCCTTTCATTCCAAATGCTGCCGGGTTTGTAATTCACAGTACAATTCATGAAGCAAGTGATGATGCCAATTGCATCATACATTTACACACTGATTACGGCGTAGCTGCCTCTAACCAGAAATCCGGTATTACACCTTTATGCCAATCATCAATTCCTGCCCTAGCATCACTGGCGTACCATGACTATGAAGGATTTGCTGTGAACGACGGCGAAAAGGAAAGGCTCGTTTCTGATCTGGGCAATAAAAAAGCGCTCATGTTGCGCAACCACGGCACGCTCACAATTGGTGCATCTGTCGCACAGGCTTTTGAATTTATGTACTTCCTTGAAAAAGCCTGCAAGCTTCAAGTCCTCACCCATTCAACAGGACAAAAATTAAACGCCCCATCACAAGAATCTATTGATAATGCCTTCAGGGACTTGTTAGTGGTAGCTGGTGCAAATGGGTCAGATCGCTTTGTATGGCCTGCAATATTGCGAAAAATGGACCGTTTAGATCCAAGTTTCCGTACGTAAAATAACTGGTTAGGTAAAGTATGAGTTTTGTCACAAAAGTTATTCAAGGTTTAGAAGTTGAACAACTAGAGAAACTTTTGTTTCGCGGCAACCCAATGACTGGCCAACAAATCATGTATTTGGTGGCCATGTCGTAGCACAAGCAATGGCCGCAGCCACTGGCACAATAGAGCCATCGTTATCAGTTCACTCAATGCACTGCTATTTCCTGCGGCCCGGCATTCCAAAACAGCCAATCATATATGATGTTGATCCTATTCGGGACGGCCGGAGCTTTGCCACAAGGCGGGTTCTTGCAGTGCAAAATGGTCAAGCTATTTTTGCCATGACAGTGTCGTTTCATGTTGGAGAAGAAGGTGTCTCTCACCAAATTGATATGCCTGATGTGCCAATGCCCGAGGACTTATCCGATGATGATGCCTATTATAGTCGTATTCTTCGCAACACAAGCGACCAAGCCGCGCTAAGAGAATTAATACCGTTCGAGATGCGATCCATCGACCGTATGAACCTCGACAACCTACAGCCAAAAGACCCAATCACAGGCCACTGGCTTCGCCTGCGAGAGAAAATAGCGGACGAGCAAACGCTGCATAGCCAATTGCTCGCCTATATTTCTGATTTTGCGTTCATCAGTAGCAACCTGCGGCCACACGCCCTAACACCGCGTGCCAGTGCCTTAAAAACAGTGGCGAGTGTGGACCATGCCATGTGGTTCCACAGCGATAAATTCAGGGTAGATGACTGGATTTATTATAAAACCGAAGGCTACTGGACCGGCAAAGGCCGGGGTTTGGCTCGGGGCGCACTATACTCGAGGGACGGCGAGTTGATCGCCTCCACGGCACAAGAAGGGCTTTTCAGGCTTACGCAAGAGCATAAAGACAAACTAACAAACACGTGATCGGTTCATAAGGTAACGACTGCACGTATGAACCGACAAAGCTGTGATGTCAGTTTTGTTGGGTCCTGCGCCACAGTACGTAGCTCACTTTCACACCGCTCATAATTCCCCGGCGCAAGCTTGATGCAGACTTCACCATATCCAGAGTTTTAAGGGCGACCCTTTTTTCCGCAACATTGTCGTCTGGGTCCCAATGCTCTAGTTCCATATAGCTGTCACGGATCAGAGCTGCGGTTTCTTCACTTACATTATAGCTGCCGGATAATTTGAAATATTTGGCCAACTGGTTCTTCCGGGTGGGAAGTTTATTGGACACTTGTGAGTAAACAAAATACCCATCTGGGCGCACCATGCGCTGCACAAAGCCCGTCCATTCCTCAAACTCGCGGAACGCGCGTAAATCATCCATGCAAAACAAAGCGTCATACCGCATTTTATCTCGCCTCATGGGGTCATCTAAGTGACTAATAGGGTGTAGTGTTACCGCATCATTATCACCGAAGTGTCGCTCAAGGTGATTAAGGCAGTCCATACGACCTTCAAAGGCATCAACGGAAAACCCTCGCTCAAGTAAAGATTTTATCAATCTACCACCGCCGGGCCAAATCACGCCCACTTTGGCGCGGTCAGGCAATTCATTAAACATTGGCATTTTACCAAATGCCCCCAAGCTTAACGGGCGCTCGCAATAGTCCATGTCTTGACCATTGAACAACAAATCAAATGCAAATGAATAGGCTAAACGTTCTGGCATAGAGCAACTTTCAACAATATATACTGTATCCCAAAAACAGAAAGTTACTGAGTGTCGCTTCACCCGTTAACCATTATCACAATAATATATTCCGTATAAATATGATAAATTCGGAGTATTACAAGCCTTTTATAGGCTCCAGACTAACCTTTTACTTTCCCATATAAAAATAGAAAATACTTGGCACTGAATCAATTTTCCGCGCCCTTCTTATTACGTTGCCAGACGCAATAACGTACTTCAACACCACTTCGAATACTCCGACGCAGACTACGTCCTTTTTCCACCATATCAAGAGTTTGCAAAGCCGCTTTTTTATGCTTGTTAGTGTATCCCGGATCCCAATCATCAAGGCTAACGTAACTATCTAATATAAGCTTAGCTGTTTCTTCGCTAACATTGTAATTACCGACCAATTTAAAATACTTCCCAAGATTATTTTTTTTGCGGGGCAACAAGTTTGAGACCTGCGAATAAACAAAATATCCTCCGGGCCGGACAATGATCTGCACTTCCTCGGTCCAAGCTTCATTGTCGCGAAACGCCCTGAGGTCATCCATGCATATCAGCGCATCAAAATTCAGCTTTTCGCGGCGGAGTGGGTCGTTCAAATCAGTCATAGAGCGGATTTTGACGGCTTTATTGCCGTGGAACATCTCTTGTAAGTGCTCAGTGCATTCATCTCGCCCCTCAAAAGCATCCACTAAATACCCATCAGCAGCAAGATTTCTGAGCATCCGCCCCCCACCGGGGCCGATTACGCCAACAGGTGCACCTTTAGGAAGCATTTCAAACATAGCCATTTTGCCAAACGC
>JAESTR010000170.1 GCA_016763495.1 Kordiimonadaceae bacterium | reverse complement strand
GAAGTGATCTTTGAGGAATTCAAAGGTACAGGTAACAGCGAAGTTATTCTCGACCGTAAGGTTGCTGATAAACGTGTCTTCCCAGCCATTGATATTGTTAAATCTGGCACACGGAAAGAAGAGCTGCTTGTTGATGCTGCCACACTTTCCAAAATGTGGGTGCTGCGCCGTATTCTTACGCCAATGGGCACTGTGGATGCGATGGAATTCCTACTTTCCAAGCTTAAAGATTCAAAAAACAATGATGATTTCTTTGCACAGATGAATAACTAAGGTTGTTTGTTAAATTTTCAAAGGGCCTACCATTCAGTTGGTGGGCCCTTTTTGTTTGAAATAGTATGCTCGTCACGCTCCGCCGCAGCTTTCGCTTCATCAAGCGGTTTACGCATATATGGAAAGTTCTCTATCACTGGTCCATAGCCGCAACACGGATACCAAGTAATATAAGCAATCCACCAAAGAGACGATTAACAGTCTTTTGGCTCTTTTCAAAAGAACGCCTAACAACATCCAGATTAAGTGTATAAACAAACATCAACCAAAACAGAGCACTGACAGATTTCATGACAATAATTAGCACTAACACCATACTTATGGATGTTTCAGGGGTAATAATCATGGTGAATACGCCCAAGTAAAAAAGTGTGCCTTTAGGGTTTAAAATATTGTTAGTAAAGCCCTCTATAAGCCATATTTTTTTTGTGTTCTCAGATGATGCAGTCATATCAAGTTCTATTTTGCGACCTGCTGAACGCAAACTCATGATGCCCAGGTAAATAAGATAGGCTGCCCCTGCATATCGTAGAATTGAAAAAGCAACAATGCTTTGCGAGATCAACCACCCAATACCAACAACACAGTACGCAATATGCACAAAGTTCCCAAGGAGGATACCCAGAGATGTGTACAAACCCGCTGCACGCCCACCAACGATGGTATTCCGGGTGACAATTACCATGTCCGGGCCCGGGCTAATCATCACCAGCAAAGTGATGCCTACAATGACAAATATCTGATCAATCATATCATGTTTACTCTTTGAAGGTGCTCACAGATATTAGGTTGTTTTCCCTGCTTTGCTCAACTGCTTTTTACAAAACAGTAAAAGCACTGCCCATACAGAAACACATAAGTCAGTATGTTCATACGTTAGGTTGCTATTACCTGTCACCAAGACTATGGCACCGTTAAAACCAGTGCTTAGCTGATGAGATGATAGTGACAGCGTTGCGCTGAATTCGAATCAATATTAGTGCATCTATATTTGTTAATATGCATATATCAAAATGGGATTATATTATTATAAAATACCATTGATAGTCTGATAATTATCCTTATACTCGTGTGAAATTCAAATGATGGCCTGATGTAGGGCCGGGAATGAGTGACATGAGTATGGATACGGTAAAAATACAGTCCTTAGAGGACGAACAGTGTGTAAAAGTTGGTATCACCGATTTGGATGGTGTTTTGCGCGGCAAATATATGTCAGGCAAAAAGTTCAAAAGCGCCCTAAAAGGCGGGGCTAGTTTCTGTGATGTAGTGCTTGGTTGGGACCGAGAAGACACGGTTATTGATGGCTTGGAATTAACAGGTTGGCACACTGGGTTCCCTGATGCTCCTATTGAACTAGCATCAGAGACATTCAGGTCCTTACCGCTTGAAAATGACACGCCTTTTTGTCTGGGTACTTTTGCAGGAAAATATAAAGAATTTTGCCCACGTTCTATTTTACAGTCAGTGTGCCAAAAGGCTGAGCTTGCCGGGTTTAGTGCCTACACAGGCATGGAATATGAATTTACTTTGCTGCGCGAGACACCTCATTCTGTGCGCGACAAAAATTATAGCAAGTTGGAGCCAATTGCGCCGGGGTCTGACAGCTACTCCATTTTGCGAACGTCTGTAGAATCTGATTTATACCAGCAGATATTTTCTGCCAGTCAGCAAATGGGCATCCCACTAGAAGGACTGCATGAGGAAACGGGCGCTGGTTTTATGGAAGTGGCTATCACTGCGTCAAACGCGGTTGAAACCGCCGATCGCGGCATTCTATTTAAAAATTTAATGAAGACGATCGCGCAGAAAAATGGCCTGCTCGCAACCTTCATGGCTAAATGGACAATGGATGGCCAAGGACAAAGCGGGCATATCCATATTTCCCTGAATGATAAAGACGGTGCCAATATTTTTTATGATGATTCTGAGGCGCATGGTATTAGCAAAAAAATGCGACATTTCATTGCTGGTCAGCAAAAACTATTGCCTGAATTTTTGGCACTGATGGCACCGACTGTGAATAGTTTCAAGCGTCTTAGGCCTGACTTTTGGGCGCCTACATGGGGCAGCTGGGGCATAGATAACCGGACAGTGGCCCTGCGTGTGATTACAGGGTCGGCAAAAAGTCAGCGTATCGAATACCGAATACCCGGCGCGGATAGTAATCCTTATTTGGCTATGGCAGCAGCGCTCGCATCAGGTTTGTGGGGCATTGAAAATGAGATTGAACCCAGCCCTATTTCGTCGGGCAATGCTTATGACCAAAAAGCCCCTGAGGAACTAAAACTACCGACAAGCCTTTATGAAGCGGCGGAACGATTTGAAACATCTGAAGTTGCTAATCAGTATTTTGGTGCAAATTTTGTAGCGCATTATGCTCGGACCCGTAAGTTTGAAGCAGAGCAATTTTTAAAAAATGTAACAGACTGGGAACTCGCCCGGTATTTGGAAACCAGTTAAGAATACCCTCCGTTAGGACAAATCATGACACAAGAATTTTCAATTATATCTCCGGCTGATGGCAGTGTTGTTGCGACCAGAAGGTACGCGTCTGACGCTCATATTTCATCAATACTTGAGCAAGCGAATGTGGCAAAGAAAGAATGGCAAAACCAATCCGTTTCCACCCGCTCTGACATTTTACATCGTTTTATAAGTGTTTTCTCCGGCAAGTCAGATGAGATTTCAAAAGCGATATCCCGGCAAATGGGCAGGCCCATCCGTTTTGGTCCCGGTGAGGTTGCTGGTGTGGTGGAACGTGCTACCAAAATGCTAGCCGTTGGTAAAACAGCGCTGACACCACAGTATCATGAAACAGAAGACACTATTGAACGCTATATTGAGCGAGAACCTCTTGGTACTATTTTCATCATTGCGCCGTGGAACTATCCGTTCCTAACCGTGATTAATTCACTGATTCCAGCGCTGTTAGCAGGCAACAGTGTCATTATCAAACACTCTTCATACACTGCTTTGTGTGCCGAAATATTGGTGGACTGTTTGCTCGAAGCCGGCTTGCCGGAAGGGGTGTGTCAATATTTACATCTAAGAGGTGTTACGGCAGAGAAGCTGTTATCAGCGCCTGAAATTGATGGTGTTATTTTCACCGGGTCTGTGGCTATTGGGAAACGTGTGGAAGCAGCAACCGCAGGGCGTTTTATTCCTGTAGGACTAGAGCTTGGTGGTAAAGACGCCGCCTATGTTCGGCCGGATGCTAACATCGCTTTCAGTGCTGAAAATCTCGTTGAAGGGGCGCTGTTTAATAGTGGTCAGTCTTGCTGCGGCATTGAGCGCATTTATGTGCACAGCGATGTGTATGATGACTTTATTGGCTTAGTTACCCATCATGCTGAAGCGTTTAGGCCGGGACTTCCCAGCTTGCAGGAAACTTTGATGGGTCCGGTTATTAACCGGGATGCAGCCATCAATATTCAGGACCAGTTGAATGCGGCATTGTCACAAGGCGCACGGTCTTTGTTAGAGGATGCAAGCGTCAGCCATTTGCCAGACACCGATACCTATTTGCAGCCGCAATTTTTGCTTGATGTAACGCACGACATGGCGTTCATGCAGGAAGAAACCTTTGGGCCAAATGCTGGTATCATGAAGGTAAGTTCTGACGAGGAAGCTGTTGCACTGATGAATGATAGCGAGTTTGGCTTGAGTGCTAGTTTGTGGTCCTCAGATAAAGAAGCTTCCAGAGCACTGGCTAGACAGGTTGAAGCCGGAACCGTTTTTCTAAACCGCTGTGATTATTTGGACCCTGCACTAACTTGGAGTGGGCAGAAAAACTCGGGCAGAGGCTACTCATTAGGAGAGTATGGTTTCTTGCAGGTAACGCGTCCCAAATCATACCATTTGCGAACTATTTGATGGGGTATAGCCCAGCGATACCGGCCTACGAGCCGGTATCCGGTGCTTATTTATTAGTATCTTTTGCAGCAGTTCAGCTACTCGTTTGATTATTATAACCGAGTACATCAGTAATATATTTGCAGGGAATAATAGCTTGCACGTTGTGGATACTTTTTACTCAAAAGTGCGCTGGGCTTCGCTTGCTAATTGCAAATGTCGCATCAATAAGGTTGAAGCAAGTTCTTTGCGATCATGACGCAGTGCCTCCAATATTTCTATATGCTCACGGCAACTGTCTTCTGTGCGCTCATCCAGATAAAAGGATTGATATTCTACCACTCGGCGAAGGCTGTTTTGATGTTGGATAACATTTAGAAAATACGGGTTGCAAGTGAAAGACATGAGCAACTCATGCAGCTCTGCATCTAATTCAGACATTTGCGCACAAGTAACTTTATCGAATCCCGCTTTTAATATTTTCACATGTTTTTTATAGCAACGATCCAGCTGGTCTTTGTCGACTTTAAAACCAGCCATCAACAACCCAGCAGGCTCTATCGTAAGCCGCAGTTCATAACTGGATACATAAGCTTCTGGCGTTACGAGCATTTCCACAAAAGACCAGCCATGACCTTGTCCGCGATGGATCAATCCTTCGTTTGAAAGGCGCAGGAAGACTTTCATCAGTTGTCCGCGTGTCACGTCATAGCGGCGCATACAGTCCCGCTCGCTCAGGTGTTGAGGGATTTCTTCGGCAAATCTGTCTTTGAGAATGCGTTCATAAAGCTGATCAAATTCGGAAGGTGCATCATCTTTAAACCGGGCAAAAAGCTCATCGCCTTCTACCTTGAGTTTGTAGCCAGAATTTGGCATGTGCTCAATGATGTCAAATTTAACGAGGAGCGAAAATGCTGCCCGTACAGGGGAGCGTGAAACACCAAGTTCTTTGCCAATATTGCGTTCAGTGATGCGGTCAGCAATTTTTAGGCCGCTGCGCTCACAATATTCAATCACCTGGCGTGCAATATCTTTATGAAACTCGTTAATTTTGGTTTCGGTCACCCGTAGCCCCCTAAGCCAGACACTGATTTATCCTTCTTTTAGCCAAAAGAGGGACTACAAGCAATATTCTCTCGCATGATACGTATTATATATTGGTAAAATACCGTATTACATCACTGAACCCTTTGGGTACATAGAAGAGTATAATGGAAGTTTATGTACTGTCTTCAGCCGTTAAAATACTCACTTTATGGCCCGAATTTTCTTCATGATATTGTACGCCGCTGAGGGCTGTGCCAGAGGCCCTGATGAGAGATAAAGGGGTTGGTGAAAGCCTCTTATCCAAATGGTTCGTCACTATATTCGTTGCTGCCGGTGTGTCTGGGTTGGCTCTGAAGCGAGGGGCAGCATTTAAAAGAGCAACGGTGTAGGGGTGTAAAGGCGTGTCAAAAACTTGATCAACTGTACCCTCTTCAACAATATGTCCGTGATACATAACCATAACCCTATCAGCAATTTCTTCGACGACAGCAAGATCATGAGATATGAAAAGTAAGGCAAAGCCTTGGTCTTCCTGCAATTGCTTTAACAGCTGTAACACTTGGGCTTGTACTGTAACATCCAGTGCAGACACGGGTTCGTCTGCAACAATGAAGGTTGGTTCCGTGATCATGGCACGGGCAATGCACACACGTTGCCTTTGCCCGCCGGAAAGCTCGTGTGGCAACCTGTTAGCAAATTCTATCGGCAGGCCAACTTTGCTAAGTATATGCGATACAATTGTATTTTTGTCAGTTCTACTCAGGCTTTTGTCGTGCCTCAGGCTTTCTTTCAGTATCACTTCTAGTGTCATGCGCGGGTTTAACGAGGAGAATGGGTCTTGAAAAACAAGCTGCATTTTCCGGCGTTCTTCTGTGGTTCTGGATTGCAGGTTTGCAGCGATTGCTTGGCCGTCAAATCGTATATCACCAGCCGCCATATCTGTAAGGCCAAGCAGCGCACGGCCGAATGTACTTTTGCCAGACCCACTTTCCCCCACTAAGGCTAGTGTCTCGCCACCACGAATGGAAAGAGACGTACTTTTTACAGCATACACGGTGCGTTTACGCCACCACAGTAAAGGCTTGTCAGAAAACGAAACCTGAACATTTGTTGCTTCAATGATCGGCGCTTCTGGGAAGCTTCTTTTTGCTCGGCGTTTCTTGCCAGGCACTGAATTAAGTAGCCGCTGTGTGTATGCGTGTTGGGGGTTTTGAAGGACTGAGGCGGCAGGACCTGTTTCTACTAACAGTCCTTTTTCCATAACGGCTATTTTGTCAGCATATTCACTTACAAGGGCCAAATCATGGGTTACTAGCAACAGGCTGATACCTTCCTCGCGTACCAGCCCTAGCATTATATCCAGCACCTCTTTTTGGATCATTACATCCAGCGCTGTTGTTGGCTCATCGGCAACAAGCAATGCAGGCTTGAGCAACATGACAGATGCCAGCATGATGCGCTGGCGCATGCCGCCGGAAAATTCGTGTGGGTATTGGCTCATGGCACGCTCAGGGTCTTGCATTTTCACGCGCATAAGCATGTTGATGCAGGCTGTTTGCCGTTCGCTCGGTGACATATCTCTATGCAGTTTTAAACCTTCGGCTAATTGCTCGCCAATTTTCAGGGCGGGGTTAAGCGATGTGAGGGGTTCTTGGAAAACCATACCAATGTCAGCGCCGCGGTGTTGCAGCAAGGCTTTACCCTTCAGTTTACTAACATCTGTGCCTTTAAAATTCACACTGCCAGACAGTATTTTTGCTGTATCGGGCAATAGTTGTAATAGTGCTTTGGAGATTATGGTTTTGCCGCTGCCACTTTCGCCCACAAGCGCCAGCACTTCCCCTTGCGCAATGTCAAATGACACACCGTCAGTCACTTTGTTGAAACCGTCCGCTGACGGAAAACCAATGCTGACATTCTTTATGGAAACCAAATTACTCGTCATAACTATCAACTCTCAAGAATACCGCAAGCTGTAGGCCACCGTAAATACGGGCCTATATGTTCTTCATTTTTGGGTCAAAGTGGTCGCGTAGGGCGTCACCAAACAAGTTGATACCTAAAAGCGTTAGCGAAATAGCGATCCCCGGGTAAATGCTCATCCATGGTGCGATGGCCAGATATTGCCTGCCGTCAGCCAGCATGCCGCCCCATGTTGGATAAGGTGGCGGTACACCAAGCCCCAAGAAGCTAAGCGCACTTTCCGCCAGTAAGGCCCATGCGAATAATGATGTCGCTATTACCGTAAGGGGGGTTATGCAGTTGGGCACTATATGGCGCACCATGGTATAAAGGCTGCTATCACCTGCTAAATTAGACGCTTCGATATATTCCTTTTGCCGTAGTGAAAGCGTGATGCCGCGTATCATACGGGTAACTGTGGGTGTGTAGGCTATTCCTAGCGCAAGGATAAGGCTGCCTTCGCCGGGGCCTACAATGACCATAATGGTTAGTGCTAGCAGTATGCCAGGGATGGCCATTAAGGCATCAAGGCAGACCATCGCAATACGGTCTGTCCAACCACCTAAATAGCCCACTAAGGTGCCCAGGAATGTGCCGCAGAGTACCGCAATTAATACAGTAAAGAGACTGACACGCATACTGACACCTGCTGCAGATAGCAGGCGGCTGAAAATATCACGGCCAAATTGGTCACTGCCCAAAAAGTAACTGGTACCGGGCGCTTCTAACCTATGGTCCAAATCCACATGGACAGGGTCGAACGGTGTGTAGAAAAACCCAATGATTGAAACCAGTAAAGCGAGAGTGACAAGCGTGATGCCTACCCGGCGATTAAACTTCCTAAAGCTGCCAGACATTATAATTTAATCCTTGGGTCAAACACAGGGTAGAGCAAATCTACCAGCAGGTTCGTGGCCACATAAACAACTGAAACAAGCAGCAATACACCCTGTACCACCGGGTAATCGCGGGCATAAATACCGTCGACCAGAAAGCGCCCAAGCCCGGGCAATGAGAAAACAGTTTCAACCACGGCAGCGCCGCCCAAAAGTGAGCCCAACATAAGCCCGAGCAGGGTGAGTGTGGGGGCAAAGGCGTTTTTAAGGGCGTGCTTGTACAAAACACGGGTTTCACTAGCCCCTTTTGCGCGCGCGTGGCTGATATAGTCTTGCCGCATCACATCGATCGCGTTTGACCGCATCATGCGGGTGATGCTGGCTAATTCTACAAACATGATGGATATGACGGGCAGTAATAGGTATGTGATACCTTCGATAAAATTATCGCCGGGGGAGACATACCCAACGGTTGGAAGCCAGCCAAGCCAAACGCCAAACACGAGTATGAGCAACATACCAACCCAGAAGGACGGTATTGAAATGGCCAGCACAACAGTAACCATAATAGCAGCGTCTGCGCCTTGGTTCTGCTTCCAAGCAGCATAAAGGCCAGCGGGTATTGCGACCAAGACACTAAGCAGCAGGGCAGGTAGCACCAGTTGGGCTGTTACTATAAATCGTTTGGCGGCTGTCTCTAATACAGGCGTGCCGGTGATGATTGAATTGCCTAAATCACCTGACAATATTTTACCTATCCAAACTGCATATTGGGTGGTGATAGGTTTATCTAGGCCATAGTCAGCGCGAATTACTGCTAGCAGTTTTACATCCTTTATATCTCCTGCGATGACCGCCACAGGGTCTCCGGGGATAAGGCGCATCAGGCCAAATACGATGATGGACACAATGAAGAGGGTGGGAATAGCCAGTAGTAACTTTCTGAAAATATAAGACAGCATCAAGCGCCTCCTTTTTCAGTATTGGCAGCGGGTAACACCTTACTCTTTTGGCGATAGACGCCCCAGAAACGAGGTGTGCCGATAACCCAGCTTTTCAGGCCTACAATTTCTTTTCG
>JAESTR010000017.1 GCA_016763495.1 Kordiimonadaceae bacterium | reverse complement strand
CTTAACGATAATGTCTTTTAGCGTTTTCTGCATTGCGTGACCAAAGTGAATATCGCCGTTGGCATACGGAGGGCCATCATGCAGGATAAACTTCTCGCGGCCCACGCTGTCTGTGCGCAGTTGGCGGTAAATATCTTCCCGCTCCCATTTCGCCAGATACTCTGGCTCACGCTTGGGCAGACCTGCCCGCATCGGGAAATCAGTTTTAGGTAGAAAAACAGTATCGCGGTAATCACGTTTATTTTCGTCAGCAGACATTTGTTTAAGTCTCGTTCTTCATGGGCTGCGCGGTAAGTGTGCAGCGACTATATTCTGGATAAATGTGACAAACTTGTAACCCCGGTCGCTACTGCAGCGCCGGGCCAGTAATTCGTATTATGCAGGCATCAAGTTGCCACTTGTTCGAATACAGCTTTGTCATGGGGCACTTTTATCAGCGCAACCCGCCTCTGTCGAGCACCGAATCTAAGGTTTACGCTCCTTAGTTTAATCTCCGAGCTCTCAGTAGGCGGCATCATTTCCTGCCAAGTAACCCAGCCCCTTCATTTAAGGCTAACCACCGGTCCAGCTAACGTCTCTCGACTTACTGTGAATCTATCCATGTTAATCAGCCATCTGCGACCTGCTGTTTCAGTGCGCATGTATAGATTACTCGCGAAATGCATAAGGCCGTACATGCTGAACGAGCAAGTCGCGAAATAACTCAGGTTCTTGGATCATTGAAAGGTGCCCCGAATCTTCAAGCCAGTGAAAACTCTTTTCTTTCGAAGATATCTTCTCGAACGCCTTATAGATGAGCGAACTCTCGGTAATATGATCGTGCCGCCCTTCTAAAAACACAACAGGCACCTGCAGCCCTAACAGTTGCGTTGTTATATCTGTTGTCATCAGTACACGTAACATGTGTGTCTTTTCAGGGGCGTCGAAATTTACATAACCAAACAACAGGTTAACGGCTTCCGATATAGAATATGCGGGATTGGTGAATATAGCTGCTAGAAAGTTCCCTTCTGACGCGCGACCTTCCTGCAATAACGCACCTGCCCACAACCTACTGGTCATAAATATATCCAACATTTTCAAATCATCTTTTTCGGAAACCGTGCTTTGCGGATAGGGCTGGATTGCTTCTAATTCCGCAATCGCCTCCTCATTTTCCAAAAGTCGCGCTTCAGCTAAAGCCATTTCAAAAGTCGCGCGCTCAGTCTCCAGCATGTCTACGACTTGCCCCGTCCCAACATAAGCATGAAGAAGATCCGGCCGCTGCTGCGCCAGCCCAACCCCAACAACAGACCCCCAGGAATGGCCAATCACAATTAACTTTTGGTGTCCGGTTTCACTGAGGACATACTGAGCGACCTCAACCGCGTCATCAACATATTGCTGTATGTCACTACCCATAGGAATAGGTGCACCAGAGTAAGGATCACTAACAGACTTTCCTGCGCCCCGCTGGTCCCATTGAACCACGGTAAAATCCTCTTCCCACAATGGCTGAAACATAGCATTTAATGGCATCATAGCATTGCCCGGCCCGCCATGAATGAACAGGATTACAGGGTTTTCTTTGTCTTCCCCCCGGATTTGAACCCATTGCCGCGCCCCATTTATCATGGGAGCCTCTAACTGATCAATGCCATTCATCCCTGTGATTTTCAGGGTCTCTACTTTTGCCTGTCTCTCGAAGTAAAGCCACCCACCCGTCACAAAAGACACGAATAACAACAGCGAAAAAACGCCCACTGTGCTGTACCGAATGACCTTAAAAAACGTGTATTTTTTTCCGGAATTTACATCAACCATCATCTCGCCCTAGAGTTTTTATTATTAAAAAGAGTATTGCTCTTTATAATTTATTCCCTAAACTAGTCAACAATTCATTACGCCCGTAAGAAAATAGAAAGATCATCATTTGCCTAAACGCAACCAAGAACACATGGGGAAACAGCGTCAAAAAATCCTTGCGGCGGCTGAAAAATGTATTTCAAAAGAAGGGTTTGATAAACTCTCAATACGGCGCATCACAGAACTCGCAAACATTAGCAATGGTGCGCTGTATATCCATTTTAGAAACAAACAAGATATTATTCTTGGGCTGCTAGAAAGCCATCTACACCGTTGGCAAAATCTAAGTTTCAACACCTGCAATGATTTCAAAGAGTTCCTGCATTCCGTCATTGAGGAGGCATGGAAAACACCGTTACTTGAACATCAAAATGACTTGAGGCTTTTTGTTGGGGTGTTAGGGAGCCCTACCCTAAATGACGCTTCCTTTACGTTTTTTAACGAGAGAAGTAAGCATATTCACCGCATATTTTACGATCTAAAAACTCGAGACCAAATCGCATCACATTACGATATAGAACTTGGATCTCAATGGCTCATCACTTTTCTTCATGGCTTCCATTTGACCCTTGCCTTCAGCCCACCCGATGCCCTCAATCGGGCAAAAGATATATTGGATCTAGAAATCAGACGCATGGCACAACCCGAAGGGCATAGCGCGAAGGCGCCGAACTGAACGTCGCAGTTTTATAAGCCCTTGCTGATTTTATGAGCCTAATCGTAGGATCCAAGTAGTTTTTTTTGCTTATTAACGGACACGAGCCCCATTTGTACTTTTCGCCTATCCATACCATGAAAAGGCCTGTCCCCAGTGATGCGCCTGTCTGGGCCGCGAAACGCAATAGTTTGCACGAAAGGGCGAATTTCTCTGATAGTCGCTTGAATTGTCGCCACCAGTACTTTTGGTGATAAAGGCATCAATACGATTTTCGAGGCCCCCGCATCACGGGCAGCCAACACGCGTTGTTTTTCAGCAAATTTAATGCCGTAAATAATCGGTGCAACGGAAGGTGCGCCATCTATCATGCGCAAAAAACGGCAAAAATCAGCGCCGCCAAGATCAGGGAAACCTTCCTCAATTAATATCATGTTGTAAAATTGGTCACCCAGTTGAGAAACAGCCTCCTGATTATTACCCGCCGTAAAGACCTTGTCGACCTGCAGCTGTATCAAAACAGACTTCAGTCCGGCTGCGGCTTGAACATTGGACATCGCCAGCATCATCGACAGTGATTTTAAGTCTGCGTCTTGCACTTAGGACCCCTCTATAGGCAGTAGAAATCCAGTAAGGCAAGTATACAGGTCGAGGTTTAATAAAACCTGAAATTCAAAAATCCATTATAGTATCAGATTGCCAATGCGCATATAGGCCATACTCGGAGTGCGAATGCCCCCAAATAACCAACCAGCCTACAAACCCTTAAATAACTTCTGCTGCTTCTCTACTGATAACGCACCCTGCTGGCCGATTCGCCGCTCGGCTCCTTTAACCGGTCCCACTTTTTGGCGCCTGCAGGGGCCGCTATATCCTGTTACGCGAATGAAGAGTAAAGCGCTCGACAAGGTTTCTTTTGTATTTTTTAACAAGCTAGTCGTATTGAAAGGCATAATTACCATTTTATTCACGCCAGCGTCTCTAGCTTCCACAACTGTATTTCGGTCAGGGTTTTTCATGGCCAATATAACAGGAGCAACAGAAACTGGCGAATTAGTCATCCGCACGTAGCGAACAAAATCCACACCGCCTAAATCAGAAAATGTGTCCTCTATTAATAATAGATTGAAAGCGATATTTTCCATCAACTCAAGGGCAGACTGCTTACCTTCTGCGACCTTATAAATATCAGCCCCTAACTCTTTAAATACTGCGCGCGCTCCACTGGCGGCCTGGCCATTGGCTAGCGCAATCAATACTCTCAAGTCTGCATTACATCCCAGCATACAACAAAGGCTTTCTATAAAGTTCATACTTGCAGATCGCGCGTATTTTCGCAGCATAACGAGAAGTATTCATAAACAAGTTACCGTGTAAAACGTTTATATTTTCATGGGCATTCCAAACGAGTTCGCAGCCTGTTCGGGCAACCCTTTGGTTTATTTTGCCTTCTGTTTTTCTGCTTTCTTTTTCTTTCTGCTTCGAGACATTAAATTCAACACTTCTACGCTTAGCGAGAAAGCCATCGCAAAATAAATGTAGCCTTTTGGCACATGAACGCCAAACCCTTCAGCGACAAGGAATATCCCGATGAGCATGATAAAGGAAAGCGCTAGTATTTTTAGGGTTGGGAAACGTTCGATGAACTCTGCAATATAGCTTGAAGAGAAGAGCATAACAGCCATTGCCACAACCATCGCTGCAATAATCACTGAGATATTCTCAGTCAAGCCAACCGCTGTCATCACAGAATCGAACGAGAATATAATATCAATGAACACCACTTGCGCGATAACCGCTGCCAAGCCGCCAGAATACTCGTTGCAGTCTTCCAGCTGGTCGCCAGTGACTTCATCATGAATGCTGTTTGTGCCTTTATAGAGCAAAAACCCGCCGCCAAGAAGGAGCAGCAATTCTTTTCCAGTGAAGCCGTGGTCAGCAACAGCAAACATGTCTTCACCATCTAGAGAAATAATCCAAGCGACGCCTAGCAGCAGAACTATGCGCATCACAAGCGCTAGATACAAACCAACGATACGGGCTTTTTCCCGTTGTTCATCCGGCAAGTGACCAACTAGCAATGCAACAAACACTACATTGTCGATACCTAGAATTATTTCTAGCGAGGTTAGCGTTAAAAAGCTTACCCAAAGATGCTGATCAAACAAGAATTCCAAGAAATGCTCCCCGCATACGGGTCAGTCAAAAGACCCAATTTTCGGGACTATAAGCTAAAGAAACTGAAAAAGGAAAGAGGCGCGCTATAATGTACGCAGCTTATGTTGCTCTTACATGAGGTTCCGGGAAATATCCCAGATAGCTATCAAGCGTCGGACCGCTTAGGCGGCTCCCGTCGTTTTCAGGTTCAGCCAAAACCACTTTCGCTACTTTACAATCAGTGCCTATTTGACTTTTCAGGGCATCAATCCCGTCAAATTTCTGTTCAGGGCGCAAGAAAGCGATAAGTTGAACACGCAAATGCTGTTCATAAATATCATCTTCAAAATCGAAAAGATGAACTTCCATCAATACATCGCGTTTATCAAAAGTTGGCCGCCTTCCAATGTTTGCGACACCATTTAATATCTGTTCTTGCCCTTCAATATGCACCCGGACGGCATAGACACCAAGCTTAGGCTCTAAACTTTCACCCAATTCGATATTAGCGGTCGGGAAACCAATGGTCCGGCCTCGCTGGTCCCCTTTGGTCACGCGACCGTTAATAGTCCACCAGTGCCCCAAAAGAGCCGCAGCTTTACGTGCCTCTCCATTTTGAAGTGCCTGGCGAACCAAAGTAGAGCTATAGACTTCGCCCGCATAGCCTTCGAGCCCCACAGTAACCGCTCGCACGACAGAGAGGCCAAAGCCTTCCATCTCACCCATCCAGGCCAGTACATCGGTACCACCGCCACGGCCTTTACCAAACCGGTAATCATAGCCCACAAAAACATGCTTAGTGCCCAAGCCCTTGACCAAAATATCAACCACAAAGTCCTGTGCGGTCATTTGGGCCAAGTCTTTGTCAAAAGGGAGTACAAGTAGCTGGTCAACGCCGTATTGCTCTAGCAGTTGTGCGCGTTCACGAAAGGGGGTCAGCCGAAAAGCTGGTGCGTTCGGCGCAAAAAAGCTAACGGGGTGAGGCTCGGTAACTACAACAGTTAACAACAAGCCCATATCGCGTGCTAGGCGGCCAGCTTCACCAATAACAACTTGGTGCCCACGGTGAAAGCCGTCAAAATTCCCCAAAGCAACAACGCTGCCTTTAAAATTAGATTTCACTTCATTGATATGGCGTAAAAGCCGCATGTGAGTTTCCTGAATTACTATCTTAAGTTAGGCCACTAACTGAGCACTTCGGGTCGGCTGGGGACATACACCATTGCTTCACCTTCCACCACCTTTTTATCTTTAACATAACAAGAAGTGTCAAATGAAACTCGATTTTTATCAGTGTCACAGATAGTAACGGTAACTATTGTTTCAACCTTATCATCTAAATGGATTGGCCTGAGAAACCGCACTGACTGTGTCATGTAAATAGTCCCTAACCCCGGTAAGCCTGTACCCAGTACTGCTGATATAAAGGACGAGGCGAGGGCGCCATGTGCAATCCGCTGTTTGAAGCGACTTGCGGCGGCATAG
>JAESTR010000169.1 GCA_016763495.1 Kordiimonadaceae bacterium | reverse complement strand
GGCTTACACCCATGGGCACTACATCGGCGCCCAATTCCCACAATACTTCTGGCGCAACTTTGTAACCGGCACCGTGTGCGCAATCGATAACAACTTTTAAGCCATCAAACGCGATCCCGGCAGGTACTGTTGATTTTGCAAATTCAATATAACGGCCACGCGCATCTTCCATGCGGGTCGCCCTGCCTATACGCTCTGAAGATACAAGAATATCATTAACGCCATTATCGACATATCCTTCGATTTGCGCTTCTTGTTTGTCAGTTAATTTATAGCCGTCAGGGCCAAAAAACTTGAGGCCATTATCATAATGCGGGTTGTGGCTCGCAGATATCATCACCCCTAAATCTGCACGCAGGGATTTAACCAGCAGCGCAACAGCCGGTGTCGGCATGGGCCCAACCATGAAAACATCCATACCGGCAGCAACAAAACCCGCTGCCAATGCAGGCTCAAACATATAGCCTGACCGGCGGGTATCTTTGGCAATGACCACACGGTGCACATGGTCCCCGCGCGTAAAAGTACGGCCAGCGGCTAATCCAATCCGCATAGCGACATCAGGTGTCATATGTCCTTGGTTCACGGTACCGCGAATACCATCTGTGCCAAAATACTTACGGCTCATTCAATTCCCCATAACCAGACTGTCTGTATCATTAGACCATCATACCGGGTTCAAAGCGTGGCGTCCATCATTGCAGCATCGCGAAACGCTTGAGACATCATTAAAGCCTGTTTCGTTTCAGCCACATCATGCACCCGCACAATATGCGCGCCTAGCTCGACAGCTTTAACAGCGGCGACCAGTGAACCAGGCAGGCGTTTTGATGCATCGTCTTCGCCCGTAATAGCGCCAATGAAGCTTTTCCTAGAGGCCCCAAATAAAAGGGGGAAACCAAGAGTATGGAAAAGTGCCAAACCGTTAATTAAAGCCAGATTATCTTGCACCAAACGTTTGCCAAACCCGATGCCGGGATCCAGTATAATACGCTCTCTATTTATGCCAGCGTCTTCGCACCGCTCAACACGGTCTTTTAGATAGTCATACACATCAAGCAAAGTATTTTTGTACCGAGGGTCATCCTGCATGGTTTCAGGCTTGCCCTGAGAATGCATCAATATGATAGGCGCGTCACACTCTGCCGCAACAGCAACACTCTCGGGGTCATAGGTTAACGCTGAAACGTCATTGATAATATGCGCGCCAGCACCCAACGCCTTACCCATTACAAAGGAATGCCTCGTATCGATAGAGAGCGGTACGCCGTCGGCCTGTAGCGCTTCAATAACAGGGACGACCCGGTCGGCTTCTTCCCCTTCCCACACAGGTATTGCACCGGGCCGCGTGCTTTCACCGCCTATATCGATAATATCCGCGCCTTCAGCAATGAGAGTGCGTGCATGGGCAACCGCTATATCCGGCTCATGAAATTTACCGCCGTCTGAAAAGCTGTCAGGTGTAATATTCAATACACCCATGATTAGGGGCCGAGTAAAATTTAGGGGAGTGTCGAGCCCCGGCAGTGCCATAGGCTCAGGCGGCTTCATTAAGGTAGCCAACCTGCTACTAGTTTCGAGCTGCGCCCAAGCAGGGAACGCCTCCATAGTAGTTTCTAAATCATCTGCATTTATAGTGGCGTCAACGCGCACTACACCATTTTCACGGGCCAGTATGCGGAAAGAGGAATAGACTATGCTGTTTTTAGCATGCCGCTGTTTTTCAGCGTCCCATGAAATAGGACCGACGGGAACAAGATAAATTTTTGCCCCGTCGGATAAATCGTGAAGTGCATCTAAGCTCACGCTTGCTTAGCCTTCAGGCTGTGGTTCGCCGTGGTCAATGCCCGCAGTAGGCACCGCGCTTGGCGCTGCAGGAGGGACCGTTGGTGAGCTATCACTTTTCTTTGGCTTAATTCTGATAGGCTCACCGCGCAGCAAAGTATTAATTTCTTCACCAGACAATGTTTCATACTCAAGCAAACCTTGTGCAATTATATGAAGTTCGTCAATATTGTCCGTCAAAATTTGTTTTGCGCTGTCATTGCCTCTTTCAACAAAAGCGCGAATTTCTTCATCAATAACCTTGGCTGTTGCCCCAGAAACATTTTGCTGCTGAGTTACCGAATGGCCCAAAAACACTTCTTGTTCATTCGCCGCATATTGCAAAGGACCAAGCTTGTCTGACATACCCCAGCGGGTCACCATATTGCGCGCAAGTGACGTGGCATATTGGATATCGCTAGAGGCACCTGAGGTTACTTTCTCGTAACCGAAAATAATTTCTTCGGCCACACGGCCCCCCATTGCGATGGCGATATTTTCATGCATTTTCTGCCTACTTTGCGAATATTCATCTCGCTCAGGCAGACGCATTACCATACCAAGCGCTTGCCCACGCGGAATAATTGTCGCTTTATGAATTGGGTCTGACGCTTTGCAGTGTACGGAAACCAAAGCATGGCCGCCTTCATGGTAGGCGGTAAGCTTTTTCTCGTCATCAGTCATAACCATAGACCGGCGCTCAGCACCCATCATGACCTTGTCTTTAGCGTCTTCAAATTCCTGCATAGCCACAATTTTTTTACCGCGTCGTGCGGCAAGCAGTGCGGCTTCATTCACAAGGTTGGCCAAATCAGCACCTGAGAAGCCTGGTGTCCCGCGTGCGATAGTATGGAGATTTACATCAGGAGCGAGAGGTACTTTTTTAATGTGAACACCAAGGATTTTCTCCCGACCATCAATGTCTGCGTTACTCACAACCACGCGTCGGTCAAATCGGCCCGGACGCAGCAAAGCGGGATCAAGAACATCAGGGCGGTTTGTCGCTGCGATAATAATGACGCCGCCTTCATTTTCTTCAAAACCGTCCATTTCAACAAGAAGCTGATTGAGTGTTTGCTCACGCTCATCGTTACCACCACCAAGGCCTGCACCCCGGTGTCGCCCAACAGCGTCAATCTCATCAATAAAGATAATACAAGGCGCATTCTTCTTAGCTTGCTCGAACATGTCTCGCACGCGGCTTGCACCAACACCCACAAACATTTCAACAAAATCTGAGCCAGAGATTGTGAAGAATGGTACATTCGCTTCACCTGCAATGGCGCGCGCAAGTAATGTTTTACCAGTACCGGGAGGGCCAACAAGTAAGGCCCCTTTTGGTATTTTACCGCCAAGGCGCTGAAATTTGTCAGGATTTTTCAGAAAGTCGACGATTTCCTCAAGTTCCTCTTTCGCTTCTTCAATACCGGCTACATCATCAAAAGTAACAAGACCTTTTGTTTCAGTGAGCAAACGAGCCTTGGATTTACCAAATCCCATAGCACCGCCACCGCCGCCTTTGCCTTGCATCTGGCGCATAAAGAACACCCAAACGCCAATAATCAAAAGAAATGGCAACATCGAAAACAACATACTTACAAGAAGACTTTGCTCTTCTTTAATCTCTTTAAAGTCGACATTTGTACCGCGTAAAATTTCATAAAGTGCAGGATCGAAGTTAGGCTTGACCGCTTTTTTCAACACACCATCAGCCGTTCTAAATTGTATGTCCTGTCCCGTAATTTCTACAGACTGGACACTACCGCTCTTAACCGACCCGATAAATTCACTATAGCTGACTTCAGGTACACGGGTATTACCGCCCTGAAACAACTGGAAAAGCGCAATCAAAAGGACAATAATAAGTCCCCAAACCACTGCATTTCGCATCAAACCATTCACTATATTGCCTTTCCGCTGCCGCCGCGCCTTTTTTGGCGTGTTCGGCTAGATACTGCCCAAATTATTATGCTTACCTTTCAAATAAGCGAAAAGCCCTCAGATACAAGGGAAAATCGATATTCTAAGGCTCACTTTTGTGTCAAACATCCTGACGTCGGTGACACACTTATCTCTATAGTAGTTAACGTATCATAACCCAAATGGGGTACAGCACACAATTCTTCGCCTTTATACACGGCTGGAAGTGCTATTCCCGCGAGCCTTGGCACGCCAATTTTATTGAAGCTGGTCATTTGTTTTTTAAGCCCAGCCCAACCCCTCACTCCCAAAGTGGTTAATGTCAGCCCCGAAATATCACCCTTTGTTTCAATTGCAAACCGCTTATCCCAAATTTGCTTATGTTTCAGCGCACAAGGCGCTTGGGCCGCGGCTAATTCCCGTGTCCCCATCACTGTGCCGTTTTCATATGGAGAAAATTTGACCCCATATAGTGTGTGGCCTAAGAAATTTTCAGCACCCAGTGCGTTTCGTAACCGTAATAGTTTCTCCATGCGCGGCACATACCCTTCTCCACTAACATGACGGCAGATCGACGCAAGCCCGCGTAAAACCACTTCTTCAGGTTCGGATGATAAAAGAGAGGGCTTAAGAAAAATATAAGCTTCATCATGAACTGTAACTGCTGTTTTAAGCCACTGCCCTTCATAATACTCTAGCGCGTCCCGAGACCGGCGCATGCGCGCAGCCGTCGCGGCAATTCTCTTTGCAGATAGACCTTCAACCGGCGGCGCTTTCAAAAAATTTCTGATGCGAACACGGTCGTAAGCCTCCGACTGGTTACTTGGGTCTTCTAACCAGTCCTGCCCAATGTCTCCAAGTGTATCCAGCAGGTCTTTTTTCGGAACGTCAAGTAACGGCCGTACAAGTATGATGCCGTCGCCCAAATCCCGTGTAGGCGCCATGCCAGCCAAACCATATACGCCACTGCCCCGCGCCAAGCGTAAAAGTACGGTTTCGGCCTGATCATCTTGGTGGTGGGCTGTTGCAATATATTGCACATGCTTTTCCCGGCACCAATTCATCATAAGCGAGTAGCGTGCATCTCTTGCCCCTGCTTGAATATTGGCTGTTGGCTTGTCGCCTTCCCATGTGAGCGTGACATGGGGTATATTATTTGCCGCACAATAGCGCGCGACCCAATCGGCTTCAGCCGCTGAACCATCTCGCAGGGCGTGATCAACAGTAATGGCCGTAACATCAAACGAGGCAGCCGTCAGCGCGAGCAAACACATGCTGTCTGCGCCACCAGATACCGCGACAGCCACCTTACCCTCCGGC
>JAESTR010000168.1 GCA_016763495.1 Kordiimonadaceae bacterium | reverse complement strand
GGCCATATAAGCTTTTCGGTCTTCTTTACTGATTGTTTTATAGTGGCGACCAAGCATGCCTTTCGCGAGAAGGTTTATGTCTGTTGCTTCTTGGAAGATCGCGCGAAAAGCAACCGTACGCTCCTGCTTTGTAAATCTGCTATCACTCCAGGCGGCAACTGTCTCATCGGCGATGGTTTGAATGAATGCAATCGCACCGCTCGCATCATCAACGGCTTTGTCTTGTGCAATAGCCGAAAAGCTAATCGAAAGAGCCACTGCTATCTTAGTTAGGTTTTTTATCATGTTCTGCCTCACCAGCTATTCACTTGTTCGTTGTCTTTATTACAGCAGCTTGACGTAAATACGCGATCAAATCATTGCGATCTTGCTCGCGTCTGACACCAGCAAACTGCATTTTGTTCCCCGGAAGGAAGGTTTTAGGGCTTTTAAGCCACTCATTGAGCGCATTTTCTGTCCAAATAAATTTGGCTTCTTTAAGCGCTTTTGAAAATTTGAAGTTAAGGGCACTTCCTGCTTCTTTGCCAAACAGCGCATCTAGATTAGGCCCTAGACGCGTGCGGTTGGTCGCTGTCAGGTTATGACATGCCTTACAGCGGTTAAACACTCTGCGTCCTTTGCTCGCTTCACCCGCTTTGGAAAAGCTATGGTTTTTGTCAGCAGCATAAGACGCTGTGACAGGCGCGCAAATAAGCAGAAAAATACTTAGTATTGTTAATTTTACAGTCACGTATGTCGTTTCCCTAAAGTGACAATAGTGTTCCCAACAAAAACTGGCGGGAACTATGCCCGCCAGTTACTCTATTTCTACTTAATGTCAGATGAACCTATTACAATAGGCAAGCGTTAGAATGCCTCTGTATTAAGCTGAACTGAGTTAGCTTTCTTTATTTCCCACATAGGGCTTGATAACACCTGACTTAATACGAGCAAAATAGTCATCCAGCATTGCTTTAACCTCCTTGCGGAGCAAGAACAGGCCGAGCACGTTAGGAATACCCATTGCAAGCAATAAAGCATCTGCCATGTCCATCACCGGGGCGAGTGACATTGCAGACCCAATGACTAGCGTCAGCAAGTACGAAATTTTAAAAGCAAAGTCTGCGCCCGGTTTGTCGCCAACAAGCCACAAGAACGAACGCTGGCCATAATAGAACCACGTTAGGGATGTGGAGAATGCGAACATAATAACGGCTACCGTTAGCACGTATGGGAACCAGTCAACGACGGAGCCAAACGCGTTAGATGTTAGCGCAATACCGGCGGCTGTGCCCGATGCATTCGCATCAAAAGACCCTGTCAGGATAATAACCAGTGCCGTGATTGTGCAAATCACTACCGTATCGATGAAAGGCTCTAGTAGCGCTACGAGGCCTTCTGAGACAGGCTCTTTGGTTTTAGCTGCTGCGTGAGCAATAGAGGCTGAGCCAAGGCCCGCCTCGTTAGAGAAAGAAGCCCTGCGTAAGCCTTGGATCAATACGCCGATAATCCCGCCTTGCACGCCTTCACCAGTGAATGCACCACTTAGTATCTGACCAATAGCGGCTGGTATCTGGTCGAAATGAGAGAAGATGACAAACAGGGATACAGAGATATATGTGATCGCCATTACGGGAACTAGAAGCTCAGTAACATGGGTGATTTTTTTAATGCCCCCGATGATTACCATGCCAACGACACCAGCAAAAACAATACCGAAAATCCAGCCTTTACCGTAGAAGAAGCTGTCTGCACCGCCTGTTAGGGCCGTGATTTGGTTGGTAAACTGGAGCGCAGATTGGTTAACCTGGAACATAGCGCCCGCACCGTAAGCGCCGCCGATACACATAATCGCGGCAAAAACAGCAAGAATTTTCCCCAGGTTAGGCAACCCTCTGTTCGCTAACCCTTTGGAAAGATAATACATTGGGCCACCAGATACGACACCATTTTCATCAATCTCGCGGTATTTAACGCCCAGTGTACATTCAACGAATTTGCTGGTCATGCCAAACAGGCCGCTGAGGATCATCCAGAAAGTAGCACCAGGGCCGCCGATTGAAACTGCAATGGCTACACCGGCAATATTGCCAAGCCCAACTGTACCTGAAACCGCGGCAGACAAGGCTTGGAAGTGTGTTACTTCGCCTGGGTCGTTGGGGTCATCATAGGTGCCTTTAACAATCTTCATTGACTGTTTGAAGCCGCGAATGTTCGGGAAACCCATATAACATGAGAAAAATACCGCGCCGCCCAAAAGCCAAATAACAATCAGGGGTAAGTCAGGCGCATCGTCAACCAACCAACCCATTGGCGCACCGAAAAACACGATGTCTGATATGAATTTGCTGATAGGTGCCATGACGGTATTTACAGAATCGGAAAAGGATGCCTCAGGGCAGCTAATAGCTGTTCCCGCTGCCGCCAGTCTTGAAAACTCAGCTGAAAGTTGGGCTGGTAGCGCGTCAACTGCGATGCCGTCTTTACAGAGTGCTGCTGTTAAATCATCTTGGAGTGACGCGGCATGCGAGGCTTGCACAAAAAGTGAAAAGCATGCCAAAATTGCCAAAAGGCGCTTCATTACAGTTCCCCCGGTAGAAAAGCGTGCCATATTTTCCCCGCACGCCTATCCCCATTGTTGTTGGAGCAGAAAATCTGCTCGATTAATTTTGTGGGGCATGCTAGCTCGTAAAATGCTTTGGCTCAATGGAAACCTACCATCAAGACTGCAATTATTGTATAATGTTAGTTAAAATATGCCGCATACTTTAACTAGCAGTTAACCAGTTTGCCTTAGCGTGTATGTCGAACCCTTTTGTAACAGGATTTAGCCTTGTCAGACAGTACGATATTATCCAGTGCAGACGTTGCGAAACTTCTTCAGGATCCAAATGGTGAAAATCGCGCAATTGCAGCAACAAAAGTTGCCGCTACTTTTGCTAATCCTGATTTGACCGATGAAGAGCGAACGCTAGCGGAAAGTATTTTTAGGCACATGCTTAAAGATGCCGAGGTGCGTGTCCGGCAGGCGCTTTCGGAGAGCCTCAAAGATAATCCTGAACTACCGCATGATGTAGCGCAGTCACTCGCTAAGGATGTCGACGCTGTAGCAATGCCGCTTATCGCAAGTTCTGTTGTGTTAACCGATGCTGATTTGATTGAATTGGTCAGAAGCCGAGGGTCTGACGTGCAGAAGACAGTTGCTGGGCGCGGTAGTGTGTCTGAAGGTGTCGCTGACGTGTTGATTGATAGCGGGAATGAGCATGCCGTAGCTGCCCTTGTAGGAAACGAAGGGGCAGACCTGAAGGAAAGCACGCTTGTGAAAGTGTTGGACCAGTACGGCGACAGCGAAGTTGTGCATGCTCCTATGGCTGAGCGGGAAAGCTTGCCTGTTGGCGTTGCTGAACGGCTTGTGACACTGGTTTCTGAACGTTTGCGTGATCATATTATGACGCATCACGAGGTTTCCGAAACACTTGCTAGCGATCTGTTACTTGCAAGCCGAGAGAAAGCAACCGTATCTTTGGTTGAAGGCGAAGCCCGTTCAACTGTTAAAGAGCTAGTGACCCAGTTGCATGACAATGGCCGGTTAACCTCTACGATGATGTTGCGCGCTTTGTGTCTGGGCGACACAACATTCTTTGAAGTGTCGTTGGCTGTTAAAGTAGGCATCCCCGTATTGAATGCTTATGCTCTTATTCACGATAAAGGGGATTTGGGCTTCAAACGGCTTTTTGATGCTGCCAAAATGCCGCCCCAGTTTTACTCAATGGCCAAAGCAGCCCTTGATGTAGCCGATGAAATGGTCCTCACAGGTGGGGACGACCGGGGTATGTTCAGGCAGTTAATGATTGAACGTGTTTTAACCAGCGTAGAAAACCATGTGGATTCGGATAACCTTGATTATCTGATTGGGAAATTGGAAAAAACAGACGTGGATGCCGCTGTTGCAAGTTAAGTGGCGGTGATCATCACATTTAGTGTATAAAAAATTAGCAAGAGAAATCGGCCTTAAAGCTCTCCTGTGGCGCATGCTGCAGGACTTTTTCTTGCGTTGGCACTTTCAGTGCCGGACTACATATAATATTATATATGGCTTGATTTTCCTAGGCTTTAGCATTCTAGCTTGCGTCAGATACCTGCACTTTAGTTTAATTTATTAACTAAGAGTTAAAACTTCCTGTGAAACGCTCATTTAATGGCCGATTGTGAGACATTAAAGCAATAATATATAATAAAACCACATAAGTTCACAGTTAAGTACGGTTTATATGTGTTCGGGACTTTGTTGCTAGTGCAGAGTGCCAATAGCAGTGTGCATATTGAATTATACATAAGGGCGTATACCTACACTATGTGCTGTTGTGGATGACGGGCCAAAAGAGTTGGTACCCGACCTTATAATTGAATAATACGGCGGTCTGTTTTGGGGGAGCGAAGGCCAACATCGAAGGAGAGGCACATAATGCCTACTACATACCACAAAAACTTTTTAAAAATGTCAGCCAGCGCGGCTACATTACTGGCACTGGTGACGACTGGTGGGTTTAATCGTGTTTATGCACAAGATGCAGAGACTGAAGAGACAGAGCTGGAAGAAGTTGTTGTAACGGGTTCGCGCATCAGGCGCGATGCTAACGTAGCGGGTTCAGCACCAGTTGCTAGTGTCACCAGCGAGCAGTTCCGTATTTCAGGCGAAATTGATATCACTGAATTGTTGAATGACAATCCTGCGCTTTCAACAAGTGTGACAGCTGAGAATTCTGTAGATAGTCCTTTCATTACGGGGGGCAGCCGGTCTTTTGCACTCGGCCAATCTATATTGTCACTTCGCGGCTTAGGCCCAGAGCGGACATTGGTACTAGTGAATGGTCGCCGACATGTTTCTGGCGCATCAGGTACGCAATCAGTTGATATTGGCTCAACTCCCGCCGCTCTTATTGAGCGTGTAGAAACACTAACTGGCGGCGCATCATCAGTATATGGTGCAGATGCTGTAACCGGTGTTGTGAACTTCATTCTCAAAGATGACTATGAAGGTCTGTCAGCTGACGTTCAAGCCAGTGTCGCGGACGGCGGTGATGCCGAACGGTATAAAGCTAGCATTCTATACGGTAAAAACTTTGCCAATGATCGTGGTAACTTCACTGTTGCACTAGACTATAGTGGTTCAGCACGGGTTCTTGAAGGAGATCGTGGGTTTTCTCGAGACGAGCGTGTAGCAAGTGCGGCATTCCCCAACCCGCTTGGTCGTTTCCAGCAAGGTGATATCACAGCCGGCGCAACGCCAAATCTCGCGCAATTCTATAATCCAGATAACGGGTTCTTCTCGCGCGGATTTCGTATTCCAACTACTGATGGCTTTATCGCATCCTATACTGATGCATTCGGCTCCGCCCCAACATTAACTGCAGCGGAAACAGCTTTGTTTGCACAAGCTGCTGGCGCGGCACCTAACGCAGTGCTTGAGCAGCTAGCATTTAACATTACGTCTAGCTACGGCACGATTGCCCCAGCAGATTTCGGTAACCCGAATATTGATCTAGATGGTAACGGTGTTAATGACTGTCTTGACAGTTTTACTGGCTACAATAGTTCTATCGCATTTAATGGCTTTGGTTTTGCTGGTGGGTGCTGGGTTCAAACACCTGATGGCATTCGCCCCGTGCGCGACGGTTTAATTGTTGGTAACTTTAACCACTTTGGTGGTGATGGTATTTTGGCTGATCAAAGCTTTGCAACACTTTTACCCCAGAACGAAAAAGTTGCAGTTAACTTAAACGGTACTTTCCAGCTTACAGATAACATCCGTCTATTTGGTGAAGCCAAGTATGTTAGGCAAGTAACTGAGTATGGCGGCGGTTCTACCATATTCACTGATTTGCTCACTGTTAGCCCAGACAACCCCTTCATTCCTACGGAATTACAAGGTGTTTCTAACGATGCTGGTGGGTTGTTCGTTACCGTTGACCCTACCATTGGTGGTAACCATTTTGACAAAAATACGCGTGAAACATACCGAGTAGTTGGTGGTATCGATGGCGAATTTGATAATGGTTGGAATTTTGAATTGTCTGCTAACTACGGCAGGTTCGATCAGGTCAATAACAGTAGAGCTGTTCTTATGGACCGTTTCTTTGCTGCGATTGACGTGGTGTCAGACGTAAACGGCAATCCGGTTTGTCGCTCAGATAGTGATCCCGCAGCGCCACCGTCTACAATATTTGGTATTCCAACGGGTGATCCTGGCTATTTCAGTTTCAATCCAGGCGATGGCTCTTGTCAGCCACTTAATGTTTTTGGTTTCGCTTCTGGTGGTGTAAGTCAAGCTGCGGCAGATTTTGTACTCTATGATGCTGAAGCCCATTTCACCCAAGAGCAATTTGTGCTCTCAGGCTATGTTGCTGGTGATAGTGGCGACTGGTTTGAACTCCCAGGCGGGGCTGTTGGCTTTGTTCTTGGCGCTGAATATCGTAAAGAGGAATCGTCCAGCACATTTGATCCTTTAGCGCTTGGTATTGCTCCGGTGACAACACCTACAATACAGCAAGGTGTGAGCGTTGGCCAAAATGAGGCTTTTTCACAAGAAAGCTTGCTTAACGGCGGTGCGTACGATTCTGGTGCGTTGGTCCTAGATGCCGGTGGTAGCTATGACGTGTATGAGTTGTTCGGTGAAATAGACCTGCCAATTCTGTCAGGCGTTACCTTTGCGGAAGAACTACGTGTTAACGCTTCGGCGCGTTACTCTGACTATTCCACAATAGGTACGACATTTGTTTGGAGCTTTGGTGGTGTGTGGTCGCCGGTTG
>JAESTR010000002.1 GCA_016763495.1 Kordiimonadaceae bacterium | reverse complement strand
TTTGCCCACTGGGTAACGCCAGAAACCGTGCCGCGCCGGTTTGATACGCATTTCTTTATCGCAGCGCACAATGGCCAAACAGCTCAGCATGACGGCAATGAGGCGATTTCTCTGCGCTGGGTCAACCCGCAAGTGCTGCTAAATGATTGGGAAGCTGATAAAGTGCCTCTTATGTTCCCAACACGTTTGAACCTGATCAAATTAGCGCGGGCAAATACCGTCGCAGAAGCGCTGGAACAAGCCAGAAATACGCCCCTTGTGCGCACAATGCCGATAGTTAATCTGGATGAAAATGGCGTATCTGTCACCATAGATAAAGCCGCTGGCTACGGAGTTACGAAAGCTTCTTTACGAGAGCTTAATGTTGAAAAGCCATAATAGCCAAAAATTCTCTTGATCTGCGCGCCTTTTAGGCATATACGGGCGCAACTTCACACGTGGGGATCGGCTGTTTACTGTGTTGGTAAGCCGCCATCCGGTGTTAAAGCAATAATGCTTTTACGCAACCCCGCGGAGGATTGAACCGGAAAAGGATTTAATATTATGGCTATGCCTGTAGTAGACATGCGCGCGCTCTTGGAAGCTGGCGTTCACTTTGGTCACCAAACTCATCGCTGGAACCCTAAAATGGCACCGTACATCTTCGGTGATCGTAACGGTATCCATATCATCGATCTTTCACAAACTGTTCCTTACCTAACACGGGCACTACAAGCTGTGCGCGACGTGGTATCAGGCGGCGGTCGTGTATTGTTCGTTGGTACGAAGCGTCAAGCGTCTCCAATCATTGCTGAAGCTGCAAAGCGTTGTGGTCAGTATTATGTAAACCATCGCTGGCTTGGCGGCATGATGACAAACTGGGCAACTATTAGCCAGTCCATCAAGCGCCTTAAGCAGTTTGATGAGAAGCTTAATAACGAGCACACAGGTTTGACCAAAAAAGAAACACTGCAGATGACACGCCAGCGCGACAAGCTGGAATTGTCTCTTGGTGGTATTCAGGACATGGGCGGCTTGCCAGACATTATTGTTGTAGTTGATACAAACCGTGATGAGCTTGCTATTGCTGAAGCGCGCCGTCTTGGTATTCCTGTTGTTGGTGTTATCGATACAAACTCTAAGCCAGACGGCCTTGAGTACCCTATACCGGGTAATGATGATGCAACACGCGCTATTCGTCTTTACTGTGACCTTATCGCTGACGCTGTAATCGACGGTATTCAGGCTGACCTTGCAGCACAAGGTGTTGACCTTGGTGCTGTTGAAGAAGCTGCTCCTGAAGCTGTTGTTGCTGAAGTGCCTGCTGCTGTTGCTGAAGAAGCTCCGGTTGAAGCTGCTCCTGAAGTAGCTGTGGAAGCCGCACCGAAAAAGAAAGCTGCTGCGAAAAAGAAAGCTGCACCGAAAGCCGAAGCTACTCCTGCTGAAGAGCCTGCTGCTGAAAAAGCTGCAAACGCGCCAGCGGCTGAGTAATCAGCGTTCTCGCTTCGTATAATTGATCACTTTATAGGGTACACCCAGATTGGCTGTAGAGCTTGTCTGGGGAACCTAGTTCTAAAGTGAGCCCTCTTAAGGAGAAATCCAATGGCACAAATTACTGCCGCTCTCGTTAAATCTCTGCGCGAAACATCTGGCGCAGGCATGATGGATTGCAAAAAAGCTCTGACAGCAACTGATGGTGACCTTGAAGCTGCTGTAGATTGGCTTCGCACAAAAGGCCTCGCGGCTGCAGCGAAGAAATCTGGCCGTATTGCGGCTGAAGGCCTCGTATCTGTTAAGTCAGCTGGCAATAAAGCCGCTGTTGCTGAAATTAATTCGGAAACTGATTTTGTTGCTCGTAACGAGCAGTTCCAAGGTTTTGTTTCTGACATCGCAGCTGTTGTGCTCGAAACTGGTGAAACAGACATAGAAGCACTTAAAAATGCTCCATACCCTGGTTCAGAAAAAACTGTCGGCGAAACACTGGTAGCCAATATTTCAATTATCGGCGAGAATATGAACATCCGCCGCGCTGTTGCGCTTGAAGTAGAAGAAGGCATTGTTGCTTCTTATATTCACGGCGCTGTTGTCGATGGCCTTGGTCGCATTGCTGTTCTTGTTGGTTTGAAATCATCGGCTAGTGAAGACGTGCTGGCACCACTTGGTAAACAGCTCGCTATGCATATTGCAGCTGCAAACCCTGCGTCCCTTTCTGAAGATGACCTCGACCCTGTGCTCAGCAGCTTCACGCGCACAGCCTGGCCTTCCTTCACATAGTCGGAAACCTGGTTCACGCGCTCGTTGGCGATTTCCGAGATGTGCAGCAGACCGTCCTTGCCCGGCAGGATGTTCACGATCGCGCCGAAGTCCAGCAGTTTGAGCACGGTACCGTTGTAGATCTTGCCCACTTCCGCTTCTGCCGTGATGCCTTCGATGCGGCGCTTGGCTTCTGCCATGCCTTCCGACGAGGTCGACGCGATGGTGATCGTGCCGTCTTCCCCGATGTCGATCGTGCAGCCGGTTTCCTTGGTCAGCGCCTGGATGGTCGAACCACCCTTGCCAATCACGTCGCGGATCTTCTCCGGGTTGATCTTGACCGTGATCATGCGCGGTGCGTGCTCCGACAGCTCGGTGCGTGCGCCGCCCATGGCAGCCTGCATCTTGCCCAGGATGTGCAGACGGCCTTCCTTGGCTTGCGCCAGTGCCACCTGCATGATTTCCTTGGTGATGCCCTGCACCTTGATGTCCATCTGCAGTGCGGTGATACCAGCGTCGGTACCAGCGACCTTGAAGTCCATGTCACCCAGGTGATCTTCGTCACCCAGGATGTCGGTCAGCACGGCGAACTTGTTGTCTTCCAGGATCAGGCCCATGGCCACGCCAGCAACGTGCGCTTTGATGGGCACGCCAGCGTCCATCAGTGCCAGCGAACCGCCGCAAACGGAAGCCATCGACGACGAACCGTTCGACTCGGTGATTTCCGACACCAGACGGATCGTGTAACCGAATTCGTCAGCGGCCGGCAGCACCGGAATCAGTGCGCGCTTAGCAAGGCGGCCGTGGCCGATTTCGCGGCGCTTGGGGCTGCCCACGCGGCCGGTTTCGCCCGTAGCGAACGGCGGCATGTTGTAGTGGAGCATGAAGCGATCACGGTACTCGCCTTGCAGCGCGTCGATGATCTGCTCGTCGCTCTTGGTGCCCAGAGCGGCCACCACCAGCGCTTGCGTTTCACCACGCGTGAACAGGGCCGAGCCGTGCGCACGCGGCAGCACCGACGAGCGGATCTCGATCGGACGCACCGTGCGGGTGTCGCGGCCGTCGATACGCGGTTCGCCGTTCAGGATCTGGCCGCGCACGATCTTCGATTCGAGCTCGAACAGGATGTTGTCGACTTCCACGCCGTCGGCTTCCACACCGGCTTCGGCCAGCTTGGCCGCGACCGACTTGTAGACTTCCTTCAGCTTCTGGCTGCGGGCCGACTTCTGGCGCAGTTGGTAAGCAGCTTGCAGATCGGCCAGGCCCAGTTCGGACACCTTGGCAGTCAGCACTTCGTTCTTCGGCGCGGCTTGCCAATCCCACTCCGGCTTGCCGCCTTCGCGCACCAGGTCGTGGATCGCGTTAATGGCGATCTGCATTTGCTCGTGGCCGTACACCACGGCGCCCAGCATCACGTCTTCCGACAGTTGGTGGGCTTCCGATTCCA
>JAESTR010000167.1 GCA_016763495.1 Kordiimonadaceae bacterium | reverse complement strand
TTTATCTGGCATGGATAAAATAATTGTAGACGGCAAAGCCGGGTCAGGCGTTGTACCGTATCTACCGCTAGACCAGCTTATCAAAAAGGGGAAAGCTAATGAGTAAGAGTTTATCTTTCCTTGTAGCAGGACTAGTTGCTGCAGTTGTTTTACTCACAAGTTCTATGTATGTGGTTGATGAGCGTGAGCAAGCGCTTGTGTTCCAGCTTGGTAAATTGCAAGACCAAAAAACAGAGGCCGGCCTGTATTTCAAACTGCCTTTCGTGCAGCAAATTACGTTTCTTGAAAAACGCATCATGAGCATGGATAACCCGCCTACTGAAGCCATTGAAGTCGACAAAAAGCGTTTGTTACTAGACGGCTTTACACGTTTTAGGATCATTGATCCGCTGAAGCGCTATCAGGCTGCACGCGATGACAGAATTGCAGAAAGCCTTCTGGCGCAAGCTGTGAACTCAGCGATTAAAGAAGTGATCGCCACAGAGAAAATGGCAGTTATTGTATCTGGGGACCGCGCTGAATTGATGGAACGCGTTCGGGTAATCGCAGACGGTAAAGCTTTTGAATATGGTATGTCTGTTGTTGATGTGCGCCTTAAACGCGTGGATTTGCCATCAGAGAATAGCCAAGCGATTTTCTTGCGCATGGAAACGGAACGTCAGCGAGAAGCTGCAGAAGAACGTGCGGTTGGCCGCCGGGATGCTGTGAAGATTAAAGCAGATGCTGACAGGCAAGCTGCGGTGATTATTGCTGAATCTGAAAAGCTATCGCAGATTATTCGCGGTGAAGCAGACGGACGTGCTGTGAAGCTGTTTGCTGATGCGTACGGCAAAGACGTAGAATTCTTTGAATTTTACCGCACAATGGAAGCTTACAGAAAATCTATGAACAGAAATGACACAACGATGGTGATGTCACCGGATAGTGAATTTCTGAAGATGTTTGTGAATTCCAAAAAATAGCAAGCTGCTATAGCTTTTGGTTGAAAAATGGAGCCGGCCGAGGGTACCCTCAGGCCGGTTCATTTCTTATTAAGGCTGAATGCTTAGGGTCGCATGCAATTTAAGGCGGTTAATTAGGCGTATTATGCTACTTGTCGCAGCCAGACCACTCTTTACCGCAAGGTAGACACTGCGGGCTTGACCCGGTCGGTTTGATGGTGCGATGGTTTCAGGGTTAGTGGTGCGAACCATGCACTGCACCGAGTAGAGAATTTAGAAGGAGTATGTGCGTGAGCACTTATTTTAGAAAGACACTAAGCCAGCGAGACACTGTAAAAGCGTTTAACAGATTTATAGCTGTTATGCTTGTTGCTACAATGGCGTTCATTTCAACGGCCCCCGTAGCGGCACGCGGCGCACCTGAGAGCTTTGCTGATTTGGTTGAAGGTCTGCAGCCTGCTGTGGTGAATATTTCAACAGTTCAGAAAATTAAAAAGCGTGAGAGCCGAGGTCGCGACCGCAGGCGTGCGCCTGAAGGCTTGCCTTTCGGTGATTTCTTTGACCAGTTCCGTGACCGTTTTGAAGAAGAAGAAGATGAGCCACGCGAAGCGCGCTCTCTTGGGTCAGGCTTTATCATTGATGCATCAGGCATTGTTGTCACAAATAACCATGTGATTGAAGAAGCTGATGAAATCACGGTAACTCTAGCTGACGATGAAGAATATGCTGCTGAGGTGATCGGCCGTGTCGAGCTTTCTGATATTGCTGTATTACAGATTAAGCACGAAAATGGCGATGATTTCCCTTTTGTTAAATGGGGTAATTCAGATGTTGGCCGTATTGGTGACTGGGTTGTTGCTATTGGTAATCCGTTTGGTCTTGGTGGTTCTGTAACCGCGGGTATCATCTCCGCGCGTAACCGTTCTATTAACCGTGCTGATGTTGAGTTCATCCAGTCTGATGCGCCCATCAATAAAGGCAATTCTGGTGGCCCCATGTTTGACATGAACGGCACTGTTATTGGCGTGAACACAGCTATTTTCTCTCCAACTGGTGGTAACGTTGGTATTGGCTTTGCTATTCCGTCTAACGACGCCAAGCGCGTTGTTAACGAACTTCGCGAGCACGGTAAAGTACGCCGTGGTTGGTTGGGTGTGGGTATTGAACCTCTTACAAAAGACATTGCAGAATCACTCGGTATTAAATTAAAAAAAGGTGCGATGGTTTCCCGTGTTGAGCCCGACAGCCCTGCATCAAAAGCTAAAATTGAAGTTGGTGATATTATCTTCCGCTGGGATGGTAAAACGGTTGATGGCTCAAACGCTCTAAGCCGGCTGGTGAAGCGTACAACAATTGGTCAGCCAGTTGATGTACAGCTACTTCGCAACGGCGAAACTGTTACGCTTAAGGTGAAAACAGGCGAGCTTAAGCAGCCAGATGTCTCTGAAAAGGATCACGGTAAAAAAGGCAAAAAATACTCAAATAAAAACGGTAGTGAGCTTGTTGAGGGTATGGAATTGTCACGCCTGACAGAAAAACTTCGCTCTAAGTATAAAATCGACGATGAAGATGAAGGTGTTGTGGTTACTCGTGTTGCACGCCGCACGCCGGCGTCAAAGGTACTGCGTGAAGGCGCCGTGATCTCTCGTGTTAACCAGCACAGGGTTGATGATCCTGCTGAAGTTGTTGAGATTATCGAAAAAGCTCGGGAAGCAGGCCGCAAAAGCGTGTTGATCTTAGTGAGCTACCGGGGTGGCACACGCCATATTCCGCTCAAGCTTTTGAAAGAGCGTGATCATGATGATGATGACGATTAATACGTCTGAACATTGCTAACTAAACCAAAAATAAAAGGGGCTGATTTTTCAGCCCCTTTTTCAATGTGGTATGAAGCAAGTGTTAGTCAAAACCTGCCACGGTTCTTCTGGGGTGAAACTCTGTGACACTGTAGCGAACAACACCCTGTGTGTGGAACGGGTCTTCTTCTAGCAATTTCTCCAGCTTTTCTTTGGAATTTGATACTGCTAGAATGATGCCGCCGCTGCGAGGTACTTTAGGCCCAGAGGCAAGGAATAGGCCTGTTTCGTAGCCCTTGTTTACAAAAACCATATGCTCTGCCATCAGTGGCTCTATTTGCTCAAGCGGCGCTGTATACTCCAGGTCCACGATGAAGAGATTGCAGCCTTCAGGTATCAAGGGCATCGGGGCCCCTCCTTTCATCAAACAATAAAGTCGCTGTCTTTATAGCCTTGGAAATACAGGAGGCTGGTGAGGTCTCCGTACCGCACAGCCGCAGATGCCGCCGCCTGTGTTTTAGGCTTGGCGTGATAGGCTACTCCAAGGCCAGCCGCTTCTATCATCGGGATGTCATTGGCGCCGTCCCCGACTGCAAGGATATCTGCGCCGCTCAAACCGCGCTCAGTGGCAAGGGTACGAAGGGTCTCGAGTTTTGTGTTTGCATCACAGATCGGGAAAACCACTTTACCCGTAAGCACACCCTCTTCAATTTCGAGAGTATTAGCGTGGTCCATATCAAAGCCAATGCTACGGCCAACTTGAGATGTAAAATAGGTGAAGCCACCAGACACGAGCGCTGTGTAGGCACCATTAGCCTTCATGGTGTGGATTAGGCTCACTGCACCCGGCATCAGGCTTATACGGTCTTTGTAACAGTCTGCTAGCTGGGCCTTTGTTAGGCCTTTCAGCAAAGCGACACGTTCCGTCAGGGCGGCTTCAAAATTCAACTCGCCTCGCATGGCGGCTTCTGTAATCGCAGAGACTTTTTCTTTGAGGCCGACAAAATCAGCCAGTTCGTCAATACACTCAACAGGGATCATGGTTGAATCCATATCAGCGAGCAGTAATTTTTTCCTGCGGCCTTCGGCAGGCTGAATGGCCCAGTCCAGCCCTTCAACAGCATCAAGAATATCAGTAAGTTTCCCCACAGCGTCTGCGACAGAGGCATAGTTAAAGACTAAATCGCACGCGTGGCCTTCAGCTAAGTCTCGGTGGTCATGGCTACCAATAGACAGGGCTTTAATCGCTTTTGTTTCTATCTGGTCAAGCGAGATGCCAAACTTGGGGTTGACGACAAGGGTCAAAGCGATATTCATGGTGTGATATCCTGATAGGTACGAGGTACATTTGAAACAGGCGCTTTTTATTGCAGGTCCAACGGCAAGCGGCAAGTCCGCATTGTCCCTAAAGCTCGCGGCAGAGATGAGCGGCGTGATTATCAACGCTGACAGCATGCAGGTTTATAAAGGCATGCCGATTATCACAGCGTGCCCGTCTGATGAGGATGTGGCCGCAGCACCGCACAAGCTTTACCAGTTTTTGGACCCGGCAGAGACATGCTCAGCCGCCTTCTGGGCCAAGAGGGCAATGGCAGAAATTGAAGCGGCGTGGGCGGCTGACCAGATGCCTATCGTGATTGGTGGTACGGGCATGTATTTTAAAGTACTGCTGGAAGGCATCGCTAAAATCCCAGATATTCCTGAGGACATTCGCACTGCTGTGCGGGCAGAGTGCGAAGACAAAGGCAGCGAGCACATACATGCTGAACTATCGCAGTGTGACTCTGTCGCGGCAGAACGGATATTCCC
>JAESTR010000166.1 GCA_016763495.1 Kordiimonadaceae bacterium | reverse complement strand
TTAATATTAACTAAGGTTAACAGGAATTCCAAGAGAAATCCGAAAATTTTTTATTGATTTGACGAGAGCTCCTCTAGCTTTTACCAATATTTAAGCCCATGTGATGCATCATGTAACAATCACAGGGTGCGGGTATGCCACGGTCACCGGATTTGGCAGGGCAATGTTGGCGTTTTAGGTAGGAATAGTGTGCATAGTTTAATCCAAGAAGTTGATCGTATCCGAACGGAACGGCGGTACGGTAGAGTATCCGGCGTTCGAGGATTGCTCGTTGAAGTTTCTGGCATCGGACAGCACATTTCAATTGGGTCTCGCCTAGAAGTCGAAGCCCGTGACTATCGCCGTATACCCATTGAAATCGTTGGCTTTCGGCATGATACTGCCTTAGCGATGCCGTACGATTCGCTTGAAGGCGTTGGGGTTGGTTGCAGAGCTGTTTTAACACATGCTGAACCCGTTGTATTCCCGTCGCATGGCTGGCTGGGCAGGGTGGTCAACGCGCTGGGGGAGCCGATTGACGGTAAAGGCCCAATTAGGCACGGAACGCGCCCGAAATTATTACGTTCAGGACCGCCTCCGGCACATAGTCGCCAACGTGTTGGTGCCAAAGTAGATTTAGGCGTAAGGGCTTTAAATACGTTCATCAGCTGTTGCCGAGGGCAGCGAATGGGAATTTTTGCCGGGTCTGGCGTGGGTAAATCAGTGCTACTATCTATGGTTGCCAGATATTCCGTTGCAGACATTAGTGTGATTGGCCTAATTGGGGAACGTGGACGTGAAGTTCAGGAGTTTTTAGAAGACGATTTGGGGCCGGAAGGGCTCGCAAAATCGGTTGTTGTTGTGGCAACTTCGGACGAATCGGCTCTGATGCGCCGGCAGGCCGCTCATATGACCATGACACTAGCGGAATATTTCCGCGATGAAGGTGCAGATGTGATGTGCCTAATGGATAGCGTTACCCGTTTTGCTATGGCCCAGCGGGAAATCGGCCTCGCGGGCGGTGAACCACCAACCAGTAAAGGCTATACCCCAACAGTTTTCACTGAACTACCGCGCCTGCTGGAACGTGCAGGCCCGGGCCCGCGCGGGGCAGGTAATATAACAGGGCTGTTTACTGTGCTTGTCGAAGGGGATGACCATAACGAACCGATTGCCGACGCCGTACGCGGTATTCTGGATGGGCATATAGTGATGGAGCGAGCCATCGCTGAGCGAGGGCGCTTTCCTGCGATCAATATCTTGAAATCTATTTCTCGGACTATGCCGCGCTGTAATTCGGACGAAGAGAATATATTGGTGATGGAAGCTAAGCGTTATATGGCGACCTATGCAGACATGGAAGAAATGATCCGGCTTGGTGCATACAGGCAGGGCAGCAACCCCGATGTTGATGCCGCTATTGCTTACAATCCGCATATGGAAGAATTTTTAAGCCAATGGAAAGATGATCAGACACCTATGGCTGAGGGCTATGTGCGATTAAAGCAGATATTGGAGGACGGCCCTGCGGCTGAAGTAATAGCTTCTTTTGCTGCGCAAAATCAGACTGTTGCTTGACCGTAAGGGTATCAAATGAGCGATGAGTAAACTCAAAAATATAATTAGGCTTCGCCAATGGGAGTTGGATGAAATTCGTGTCGTGCTGGCGGACTTGTTGCGCGAACGTGACGCTATGGTTCACCAGATTGAAATGCTGGAAGCAGAAGTGGTGGAGCAATCCAAGGCAAAAAGCCTAGAGGTATTTTCGATTTCTGTAGGTGCCTATATGGCAGGCGTAAAAAAGAAACGCGACCAGATAATCGCAGCGATCATTGAAAAAGATAAAGAGATCGACGTGCAGCAGGAAAAAGTTGCGGACGGCTTTCGTGAACTAAAGACTTTCGAAATCGCTGAAGATCAGCAACAAAAACGAATGGTCCTTGAAGAAAATCGGCTTGAGCAACAGTCATTTGATGAACTTGGTATCCAAAATCATGCCCGACAAGATGCTGTGCTAGATTCTGACGTGTTGAATAAGCGTAAATCCTGAAGCCACCCCTAACTTCTGGTTGGCACACAAGAAATTTCCCCTAACCCATTATTTCTGCTAAAGCTTTGGTGAAAGAGGAGGGGTATATGAACCAGGCATCAAATGATAAAGTCGGCGCTACACTGGAAGACTTGCAGGAACTAGATCAAAAGCATCATATGCACCCTTTCACTGCCGCCAGTTCCCTTCGACAGGCACCGCCGTTTCTTATTGATAAGGCTGAGGGCTGTTATGTAAGCGGGCAGGGTATTCAACTGCTAGATATGATGGCTGGCCTTGGCTGTGTGAATGTTGGTTATGGCCGTGAAGAGCTTGCGAATACCGCGCAAAAAGCCATGAAAACGCTGAGTTATTATCACAGCTTTTCCGCAGTTTCTAATCCCACAGCTGCAGCACTTGCCGGGCGTATAGCTGCGCTCGCACCCGAGGGCATGAACAAAGTGTTTTTCGCCAATTCGGGTTCTGAAGCGAATGAAACTGTTTTGAAAGTGATCGCTTTTTACTGGCGCCAAAAAGGCCAGCCTGAAAAGCGGATTATTATCACCCGCGATTACGCCTACCACGGTAGCACAATGGCTACGACAGCGCTGAATGGCAACGCTGCAATGCAAGAGCCCTTTGGCATTACGGAAGGGCCGAATGTTTTGCGTGCTGCAGCGCCGTTTTGGTACCGCGACGGTGGCGACATGACACCAGAAGAATACGGCATGGCTGCTGCGCGTTCTATAGAAGAAAAAATATTGGAAGCAGGGGCTGAAAATGTCGCTGCGGTGTTCGTTGAACCAGTGCAAGCAACGATGGGGGCTATTGTGCCACCCGCCGGGTATTTCCCGGAAGTAGAGCGCATCTGCCGTAAACACGATGTGTTACTTGTGGCTGATGAAGTCGTTACGGGGCTGGGCCGAACAGGACACTGGTTTGCGCAGGAAACATTTGGTTTTAAAGCTGATATTATGACGCTTGCCAAAGGATTATCCTCTGGCTACTGCCCCATTTCCGCTGCGGTGCTGCATGATGACGTGGCTGCTGTTATTGAAGCCGGCGAAAATGTTTTCCAACATGGTTTTACAACATCAGCGCATCCCGTCATGGCGGCAGTTGCTCTACGTAACCTTGATATGATTGCTGAAGAAGGCTTGGTAGAGCGTATCCGTGACGATATTGGGCCGTATTTTGCCGAAAAACTTCAACTACTAACCGACAGCCCCATTGTTGGTGAGGTTCGGTCCTGCGGCCTTATTGCAGGCATTGAACTGGTGCGTGACAAAGAAACTCGGACTCAATATCCGATTGAACTGGCCTTGTGCGAGCATGTGAGCCAGGCTGCATTAGTGCGCGGCGTTATTGTACGGGCAACAGGGAATGCGTTGGTTTTGTGTCCGCCTTATATCGTTACACATGAGGAAATTGACACCACGGTGAACGTGCTTCGGCAGGCTTTAGAAGACGTACATAATGCCATAATGGCTGAGTAGCTTTGTCTTTTTCTAGTTAGTTTTCGTGCTGCTTCGGTTGCGGTGTCGGACTTATCCTAACCTGCAGAATTTATGTTTGTGGGGTAGGCGTGTTGCTGAATTTAATCGATGTATCTAGGTTAAAGTCGTGGGCGCCGTGCATCTCCGCCTACATATTGTAACGTCAATTCCATACATTTCCGTCGTATCTCCTGTGTGCGGATATTCTAAGGAATATAATCTCAAGCTCGCTCGCTACACTTGTTTGTAAGAGAAACAAAAGTGAACGCACAGTTCTAGGCGAGGATTAAAAATGATAAAAATCAGAAATGCATCAACTGCTTTGGCGGTTTTAACAGCAGTATTTACCACAGTGGCGTCGGCAAGCCCTTTGGATAATTTGGAAGGGGTTTGGAGGTCTGTCGGCTATGGAAACATCATCGAAATCAAGCGCGATGTTTCCCAAATGTATCACGTAACGGACATTAGCTGTTCAAAAGGCCAATCCTTCAGTGCTGAAACTGCTTCTAACATAATAAACCGTGTCGATAGAAGTGAAGCGGGTAAAATGAGCTATTATAGGGATGATGCTTATACTCGGTATGAATATACCCAGCTACCAGCTTTGCCAACAAAATGCCTTGATGGTCTTAACGATGACCCCCAATATAATTTTGAAGTATTCTGGCACGCATACGATGACCATTTCGCTTTCTTCGAGCTACGCGGCGTTGATTGGGAAGCTGCATATAAGATACATCGCCCCAAAGTAACAGCTGAGACGACACAGAAAGAGCTATTTGATATTTTCAGTGCGATGCTAGCGCCGCTTAAAGACGGGCATGTTAATCTCTATAACTCAGAACAAGAGTTTAACGCTGGAGAGCTAGGCACGCTTTCTCACTTGGTGAAACTGCCTGAGGGAAATAAACACATTCCCCATGTTTATACTGAGGACGCCATTTCAATTATAAAAGATTATATTGGAGATTATTACCTTAAAGACAGCGAAAAGAGGGCTATAGGCAAAGGCATGTTCACTTGGGGGTGGGCAGCTAAAGGAGTTGGCTATATTAGTATTGATGAAATGGAAGGTTTTGTTCCTGAAACAGCTACAGGAATAGAAAGGCGCGACACGGTAGATGAGGTAATGGACCGGATTTTGACAGACCTGGAAAATGCAGATGGCATTATAGTTGATGTGCGCTGGAATGGCGGTGGGTTTGATGAAAATGGGTTGACGATAGCTGGTCATTTAACAGATCAGTCCCTATTGGCCTTCGTGAAGAAAGCCAAACTTGGTTCAGGTTACACATCGATGCAGCAAGCATTTATTCCAACTCATGCGAGGAAAAAATATACGGGACCTGTTGTCTTGTTACAGGCGAGAGATACCTTCAGTGCCGCAGAGACTTTCTCTTTAGCAATGCAAACACTACCAAATGTTACCTCCATAGGTGAGAATACAGGCGGGAGCCTGTCAGATGTCTTAGGGTCCTATCTCCCCAATGGCTGGGGGATTACAATATCCAATGAGGTCTATTTAGATATCAATGGTAATTCCTATGAGAGAATGGGCGTGCCTGCAGATATAACGATTCCAAAGGCTAAAGGTGACACATTGGAAACGTATTTAGCGCGCGGCATGGACACGGCTATTGAATTCCTAAAAAAACAATAGCTCGCGTACTACGGCCTAAACACGGTCATGACGTTGTTCTGCTGGAGTGAGCGGTTAGCCATTGATGTGGCAACAGGCGTAATTGGTTTAGGTCGTGGCGGTAGTATCAAGGATACTCGCTACGTCAATGGAGAATTTCTCTTCTACACTGAAACCTAGTGAACCAGTGAAAGCCCCGGCTGCCAGGGCTTTTCCAAACAACTCACGGGTATCCTGAGTGAGTTGAGGCGGAAATTGTTGTTGGCTTCTAACCATCAAGTCAAAGCGCAGCCCTTTGATCGAACCCTCTAATTGAATGGCGCCTAAAATGGAAAATTGCACTTCCAGTACAAAACGCTTTTGCTCATCTTTTTCATCTGGCTGATTTTCATCTGATTGTTTGTTTTTGTCGGGGTCTATGGCCGAACCATGGCTATATAAAAAAGCCAGCATGGGCATGTCATTACTACGCGCATCAAAGGGCAACAACAAACCGCGCCATTCGCCAGATGTATCCGCGGCCATATTGAAGATACGGCCGATATCGCTTTTTAATTTTTCAAGCAGCAATGGGTTTCTACCAGCCAGTGCTTTTTCTGCGGCTTTTCCAATCCACGTGCTTGCTGGTGCGCCACTGCTACTGCCCATTGCTGTCATCAAGAATAGGGTGCTGTTAGCAAGCTTGAGGCCGCCTTGAGCTGTTCGAGCCGCCAGCGACTGGGCTCCTTCCGTGCTTACGGCAGCAAGGGATTGCACCGCTTGTTCAAAGGCTGGCCATGAGGTTGTGCTTACTGAAGCCGCGAGAGTGGCACTTGCAGCTGTCGCGGCGGCCGCGGTTGGCGTTACTAGTTGGCTCGCTGCTGTGTCAGCCTGTGCAGGCAAGATATTGACGATATCCCCGACTGCAGGACGGGCCCCATTGGGCAATGTCACATTCAAATCACCTAGGGGAGTTTCAATGCGGAGGTCACTTTTAGGACCATCTGGTGTTAAATATGCGCGCGCCGTATGAACCGCGCTCACTGTGCTGGTGTTTATCTGGCTAGCGGTGTTAGTGCTTGCTTGCAATGGGGGGCCATCATTGGGTTTTAGAAATTGAACTTGCACGGTCCGGGCTGCAGCAGATGCGCTCTGTAGTTTAGCATTATACGTTGGTGGTGTTGGCGCGGCTGAGGCCTGCGCTAGAGAAGTGGCGCTGGATTGTTGGAATGCCGGATTTGCGGTAGGTGCTGTAACGCGAACGAGCTCACCCGGCAAAGTAGCGGCATCTTTGTGACTCAAAATGTATACGCCGCCGCTTGTGTCCACACGGGCAAGGGCTGCGTTGGTGCCGAGCGTGCTTATAGAGATAGGCAACGTGCGTGCTTCCGATGATGTGAGAGGCTGCACCGAATTTACAGTGACTATTTGAGCCGGGTTCACTTTGCTTAGCGCCGG
>JAESTR010000165.1 GCA_016763495.1 Kordiimonadaceae bacterium | reverse complement strand
TTACTGACAACATGAGGCTGCCCCGCAAGCCCAAGGCCAAAAAGAATAAACCACGACAGCGATGCCATTGCCCCAAGCGTGCCGAACGGCATGATATCTTCGCCGTCTTTTGCCAGCAGCATTTCACTGGCTTCGTTCAAGCCACCATCGAAGACGTACGCAGCAGTGATTACCACCAAGGCACCCGAGATAATCATCACAATACCCTGCACCAAGTCTGTATAAACAGAAGCGATAATACCGCCTGTGACACAGTAAAAAACCAACACAGTAGACGACACAACAACGCATGCGACCAAGCCAATACCTGCAAACATTTCAGTACCGGTTAGTAATGTTTGCAATACAAGCGCCATGGCCAATATCTGAGTAGCCAAATACCCAAGGACACCGAGAACAATTGTACCTGCAGTTAACAAGCGCGCCGCTTCGCTATTATACCGAGCGAAAACCACATCAGGTACGGACATCGTATCGCAAGCTTCCGCCACCATGCGAATGCGCTTGGCGACAAGGTAAAACCCTGTAGCAAACCCAAGCCCTGAGCACACTGCCATCCACACTGATGACATGCCCGTGGCGTAGACAAGGCCTGGCCCCCCTACAAAACCGAAACCTGAAAGCGTTGAGGAGAATACCGCCATACTGATAACCAGCGGCCCGAGCCCCCTGCCCGCAACAAAAAAGTCATGGGCGGAATTAGTACGGCGCATTGCCCAAATACCAACGCCAACACAAATCAGCAGGTAGATAAATACGGCCCCAAGGATAACTTCCTGACGATACTCTTCCATCACGCCTCTCCTGTCGTAGAGGACTGTGCGGCAGCATCTGCTGTTTTTTCAGCTTCCAGCTCTTCAAGCAGTTCCTTGAAAGCCAATTCGTCATCCGGGTGCAGGAAATATCGGCGGAAAGCAAACACGTATAGCAGGTTGAACACCAGAAACCCGCTCCAGACACCCCATAAAAACCAATTAGTTGCGGTTGGAAAACCAAAGCTGACTTCTGCCACACCTGTCGCCAAATAGTCTTCGTAGCCGCTATAAATCATGTACCATATAAAGAGAGAATAGCCGCAGGCGACCGCCATCATGAACTTGAAAAGCCCGTCTTGTCTGCGTTCTGGTACATCCATATATAAAAGGCAGGTAGACAGTAAAATAACCACTATCTGGAAATAGAAGGGGGCGTCGCCAATTGTAGCAAGCCGCGCGGTGCCATCACCACCAACATTTAGGCCCTTAATGCTAGCATGCGCTATGCCTGCAGCATTTTGTGGCGGTTCTGTCGTCAAGACAAAAATCGTAATCCCGGCCAATATCAGCAGCAAGCCAAATATAAAATATATCGGTTTCAATGGTAATCTCCCTCTACCCACGGAGGAGATTACAAGCGAAAAAGACGCCGGGTCAAGTATTTTCAACGAATGTTGAATTTTAACGCCACAGCATTAAACGTTGAGCCATAACCTTAGCTCAAACGTTTAATAAACTGCCTAACAGAGGCATTACTTTTTAACCAAAGGCCCCAACCTTAAGGGCGATCAAACCGCTAAGAGCCAGCACTAGGTCATAAGCCTCTTCAATCACATCAAAAATCTCACGGTGTACTTCCTCATACCCTGTTGAAGCACTGCCCTCGTATGTGGAATCTTCACCAAATACTTCATCATTATTTGCGGTTGCTGCTTCTGGGAATATCTTACGCAACTGAGTTAAAGTGTCTGGCACTTCAAGATGCAACATTTCTACGAGCAATTCTTCAAGTGAAATATCAAAACGGCTACTGAAACGTGGTATTTCCATCGCTTTCATGAAGATAAACTGGATCAAACCAATACGTATTTGGTGGAGTTCAAAAAGCTCAGCGTCTGGTGCTGCGGTCTCTAAAATTGAGACATCACAATCTTCAGCCAGGCAATCCGTTAGCATGCCTGCATCACGGCGCAAATTACGGATGCACGCGTCAATACCGTCGCTTTCAAACAAGCCTTCCATCAAGCTTGAAAGTCGGCGCAGCCGCGCACTCTCATCAACTGATGCACTGTCGTCACATCTATCCAACCAATATCCAGGGCTAAGCAGTTTAGCATAGGCTTCGATGACACCAACATCTGAACGGGCAAGGCCATTTAGCGCCATGCTCGTGACCATTTGAAGGCGTTCACTTTCACTGTGGATAACATTGAACTGGTCTGGGGACCGGGCCATAGCGGTTCCAAGCCCAGCGCAGCTATTCGCCAAATACCCAAGCTGTTGCAGCACTGCATTATGAGGAATAGCCCTAATTTGGGAGATACGCTCAAGCCGCTGATGCACAGCACCGCCGCTTTGCCTTCTAAGGGAGCGTGAACCGGTTGGGTATAATAAACTACGCCCGATTGAATCTATCAGCCGCACATAGCCTTTGTCTTCGGTCAGCGCATCTTGATACTCGACCAGTGTCAGGAAGAAATCCAGCGCCCAGCCTTTTTCAGTATACATGCGATCATGTTTGGCTGTGTGTGATGCAAAGCGAACTTCAAGGAAGTCTGTCAATGTCGCCAGTGCTGTTTCTTCAGCCAAAAACCATAGGAAACCCTCGCCGCCTTGGAAGCTGACTTCATGTTTGTCTAAACGGTTAAGCCCCCCAAGCCATTCGCGTACGCGTGGTGGCTGAGTATATAAAAACCGTTTTTTCAAGCTTTCAGGGAAAGCCCCCCGGCCCACAGATTCGCCGTGTGTATCAAAGAACAGGAGCTGGACATCAGATAGGCCGCGCTGCTCCCATAGCTGTATCACCCGCAGTTTAAAGCGCTCAATGGCCAAGGTCGCTGCAGGCTGGCCGATATAGCGCCCGGAATCTGAGAACCCTAACTGGATGCAAAAACGCCCTTGTGCTTCTACATATTTGCGAAAATGAGGGTTATCCAAAAGTTCGGCGATTACGCGGTCACCGCGCTGGAGGCCAATGGCCGTTTCAAATAACGGTGATATCTCGACATAATGCTCAACACCAAATAATTTGGCGTAGTAAAGGGCTGTTAATAAAGTAAAAGGCGTATCAGATTCCGCTACCAACATACGAATGGGCGTAGACGCATCAAAATGCTTCATAAATTGAGCGGCCAGCATAAACACACGTCGTGCTGTGGTTTGCTCAGCAGCCAAGATGCCGTAATGCACTGTTTTAACTTCAACTGTGTCTAGCTTTTCAGAAACAGCGGCGAGAAAATGGCGACGCATAGCGCTTTGATCTGGTGATTTGGTGAGCTGAATCTCCGGGCCAATCGCATTGTGAAGCTGCGCGGCATTAAGTCTGAAGTGAATATGCGACAATCCGAGCCCAATGGACCGCCATTCATTATATAACGTCGCAGCATCTCGCCAATTTTCGTGCGGCAATTCCAGAGCAAGCAAATACTCGAACGCTGCATTAATGCTTGTAACTGCTTTTTCTTTGCGAGACTGGTTTTCAACGGCAAGCTGATTTAACGCGCCAAGGCCGTCGTCATTATCTTTGTGTTCTAGCAGCTTTTTTTCGCCCGCTTCAAAACAAGCGCGAAGCTCCATAAACCCTGCTTTTATGGTTTGTGCATAGTCCGCAGCTTCGACATCTTCGAACGATAGTTTTTCGCCCAGCCCCAGACATTCATCTATACCAGCTAGCGCGGAGTGATACCGGAATACTAGTCCCAAGGACCAATCAATATCTGTCCGACCATCAAGGTCAAAGCCAACCCAGCTAGCCACTGTCGCGAGTTTAGGGCGTAGGGTTCTATATTTTGTCGGATACAACTCAGCGGCCCGATCAAAAATAACCTCATAAAACCGCCGAATAGACCGCCTGATGTTGGACACTGCCACTCGGGCATACTCAAGTTCATCATAAAGGGTCGGTGACACAACAGGGTGCACTGTAGACACTTTCACGCCTTTTGTGGCCTCGCTGACATCTTCGCCCCTAGCGAGTGCGGTCAGATAGTGCCCTGCGTATTCCCATGCATCGGCAGACAAAGAAAATGTTGGGTGTGCCGTAATCACAAAGCCTGCAACATCGTCTTCAATCACTGCCTTGAAATCTGCAAATGGCAGCTTGATGCCATCAGCATCCATAGCGATACCGTCTACAATCCCTCTTAGGCGCGCGATGTTTTTTTCAGCCGAAATTTCGGTCCACTGAGCAGCCATACTCTGTAATCTACTGTCAAGACAGCGGCGACCACGGCTTTCAATATCTTTACTTAGCGTACCAAGGGTTGCATCACCTGATGTGAGGCCTTCAGCAATCTTAAAAGCGGCGGACAAATGCTGCCGCCGGCTTTCCCCTCTATGCTGCATGGACTGGTCAACCATTTCATTTCACCTATCTGAAAGCTAATAATGACAGCGTTGTCATACGGGGGTTATTGCTTAGATATCACGAAAAGTCATGTATTATTTATTTGCTTATCACGCTGACACAACAAGTTTAAAAAATTACAATGGCATGCATTTGCCTGCACCATAAGCATAAGGCACAGGCATATCTAGGAGATACTAGTCTTTGAAAAGTAATTTTAGGGCATTTTGCCGGCGCGTATCATGCCCCAGCAGTGACACCCAAATCTATGTCGAGCAAATCGCGCCTTTCCAATGATGCCTGAGCCGCATAAGCGATAGCGCTTCTGTACGGTTCTTCGATAAAGCGCGCACGCTCATAGGAAACATTCACTCGCCTCTCCACGGAATGAATGCGCCAGCCATTTTCTGTTTTGAAAATATAAAGCGGCGTGTCAGCGGTTGAGACCACAACATATGGCACTGAAGATGTAATAGCCGTACGGCGTGAGTAGCGCGGATATACAAAACTGCAATTAGAAAAATCTTCCGGCCCGGAAATACCGCCAATGATACAATCTGTAAAACTCGTATCACTAACCGCCGTACCTTGGAAATTTGTGCATGTTAGATTACACGAGATAAACTCGCTGGCATCAATATCACATGCTCGAAAATTGGCGCCTGAAAAATCGCATTCAAAGAAAATTGAACCAGAGATCATTATCAAATGAAACCGAGCTTCACTAAAACAGCAATTCACAAAAATAGTGTCAGACCAATTCAGTATACTTTTAATTTTAAGTGCACTGATATTTTCCTG
>JAESTR010000164.1 GCA_016763495.1 Kordiimonadaceae bacterium | reverse complement strand
CGGTTTCAAATGTCAAATTACCGTCCGCGTCAACGCCGACACTTTCAAGCTGCGGTACACCGCTAAGTGTTGTTACGTGAGCACCGTATGTCGCCGACATTTCGCCACCAGAAGACGCATCTTTAAGCACAATGTTAATAACACCAGCTATTGCATCAGACCCATATTGAGCGGCAGCGCCATCGCGCAATATCTCAATTCTTTTAATCGCATTGGCAGGAATAGCGTTCAAATCAACAGCAGAAGAGCCACGGCCCGCAGAACCGTTAATGTTCACAAGCGCGCTTGAATGACGGCGTTTACCATTTATCAAAACCAAAGTGTGATCTGGCGCCAAGCCGCGAAGCTGTGCCGGACGCACATGGTCAGTGCCGTCTGCAAGAGAAGGCTGCGGAAAGTTAAAGCTTGGTAGCAGCGCGCTCAAAAGCTGGTTTGTCTCAGAATAGCCACTTGAGCTAAGCTCGGTGGCGCTAATAACATCTACAGGTACATTGCTGTTTGCTACTGTACGGTCTTTACGCCGCGTACCAACAACCACAACTTCTTCAATACCTGCAAACTCTTTGTCAGCCGCAGCTGCAACTGGCACAGAAGCAACAAAGCTCGCTGAAGCCAAAGCCAGCACCGAAACGCCTGCTTTTAAAAATCTATCCGTAATCACTGTCTATCTCCGATTATTTTTTTGATCGACCTTGCTGTATAATTCCCAGAGTAAAAGGGGCAAATTGCTCAGCCGTAATAAAGGCAAGACCAATACAGCAAGTCCCCAATTTACCAAGTGATGCCGCGACTAACCGTTGCCTTGCCGCGCACGTTTTTCAGCGGCTGTTGCATTTTGGCAACCGGATAAAGCTCTTTTATAACGATGGTTTAGCTAGAACATGGACCAAACATTCTGAATATACGACTTCAGCTTGATCACTTTTGGGCGGGGTTAGCTTTGTATAACGTAAGATACTGGCCAAAACCCGCCAATCACAAATCAGTATATTTTCACAATACGGTAATTAAACTGATTATTTTCAGCAATTATTAACTGCTTTCTGCGACTCTTAACGTATTGAAGCAACCTGTGTTTCGTATCCAATACACAATCTCGCTTCAATAGCAGAGGCTAGTTTTCAAGACCGACCTTAATGCTGAAAACTAGTGTGTATCAGGCTCAGCGGGAGTTTACGCCGCGCCAAATGATAGAAATCGCACAACCACTATCATTTTAAAACGACGGAGTATCACGGCACATTCACACAGGAGGGTTGACTATGGCAGCAAAGAAAAAAAGTTTCTCTGACATTATCAATAAAGACAGAGCAAACCGCACGGAAGAGGACTGGTCAGGTTCCTACCTAGACTATCTCGAGCTTCTTCGTACTAAGCCTGATTTGCCTATCCTCGCCCACCGCCGCATATATGATAGCCTTATTTCCGAGGGGTCAGAAACTCTCACGTCTGAGTATGACCCTCGCATTGGCCGCCTTTACGGAGACGAAGGTGTAACAGTTTATAACTGCTTCAAAGACCTGTTTTTTGGCATCGAACCCGTTATCGAAAAAATCATTCGCTATTATCATGCCGCTGCACTGAAAGGTGAAGAAAGCCGCCAAGTGCTTTACTTGATGGGGCCTGTGGGGGCCGGTAAATCTAGCCTTGTGGAGCATATCCAGAAGCAATTGGAATGTTCTGCTCCCTTTATGGCTATTGACGGCTGCCCTATCCACGAAGAACCGCTGCATTTAACACCCCGCCACCTACGTCCTGAATTTGAGAAAATGCTTGGCGTGCATATTGAAGGCGACTTATGCCCGGTATGCAGGTGGCGCCTCAAGAATGATTTCAAAGGTAAATACGAAGAGATGTCCGTTCGTGCTGTACGTCCATCCAAACGTGGCCGTCTGGGCATTGCCGTTGTGCCGCCGGTTGACCCGAATAATCAGGATACGTCAGTATTGATCGGTTCCGAAGATATCTCCAAACTGGATAAATACTCTGAAAGTGACCCTCGTGTGCTGGACTTAGGCGGCGCCTTCAATGTTGGCAACCGCGGCATGGTGGAATTTATCGAAGTCTTCAAAAATGAAATTGAATATCTGCATACCATGATAACGGCCACGCAGGAAAAAGTGGTGCCAGCACCCGGTCGCCACGGCATGGTCTATGTAGACTGCTCGATCCTCGCGCACTCAAACGAAGCAGAATGGCGTAAATTTAGAGCAGAGCACACCAACGAAGCCATTCTTGACCGCATGGTTGTGGTGAAAGTGCCCTATAATCTGCGCCTTTCAGAAGAAGTGAAAATCTATAAAAAAATCTTGGGGTATTCCGGGTTTGAAGGCCATATCGCACCGCATACACTAGAGATAGCGGCCATGTTCGCCATTCTTTCTCGGCTTGAGCCTAGCAATAAATGTGATTTGGTTACCAAAATGCAGCTTTATAACGGCGAAGAAGTTATTGAAAAAGGCCGTACCAAACGGGTCGACCTTGACGAGTTGCGCAATGACGCCAGCGACGAAGGCCTATCCGGCATATCCACTCGGTTTGTAGTGAAAGCCATTGATATTGCCTTGTCTAAATTCCCCGACGGCATCACGCCCATTCATATCCGCGAAGCCTTGATCGACATGGTCAAAGAGGCTGACTACCCCGAAGACAAACGCAACTTGTTGCTTGGTTTCTTAAAAGACACCATCCACAAAGCCTACCTTGAAATCCTCGAACAGGAAATCACCAAAGCCTTTGTGCATGCATACGAAGAACAAGCTGAGACCTTGTTCCAAAACTATCTGGATCATGCAGAAGCGTATGTGAATAAAACCAAAGTCAGGGACAGAAACACGAAGGAAGACCTAGCGCCTGATGAAACCTTCCTAAAGTCAATCGAAGCGCAAATCGCTGTTGTAGGCTCCGCGTGTCAGGGTTTCCGCCAAGAAGTGATTGCCTTCCTTTGGTCCGCTACCCGCAGGAAAGAGAAAATCACTTACATTTCCTATGCCCCGCTGAAAGATGCTGTGGAGAAACGACTAACAAGCTCTGTGCGCGACATTTCCCGCATTGTGACCTCGTCCCGAACCCGTGACGAAGAACAAGGCCAAAAATATGATACATTGATTGAAGACCTAATCGCCATTGGCTACACGCCCTACTCGGCTGGCTTAGTACTGAAATACGCGGCCAATAATTTATGGAAAGACTAAAGGGGAGACGTTTATAATGGCGCAGCCTCGAGCAATATTTCGTAACTACCAGTCTCAGGAAAGCCTTCGGTCTGACCGTTCAGCGGGGGACCGAGCCCGCCACCGTGAAAAAGTAAGGGACGCTATCCGCGACAACATCGCTGATATCGTTGCTGAACAACCTATCATTGGTCGCGCAGGCAACACTATTATCAAAATCCCGGTTCGCGGCATCAAAGAATACCGCTTTGTCTACGGTAAAGGCAGCGGCGAAGGCGATGGTGAAGGCGACGAAAAAGGCGAAGGCGGCGACGGTAACAAAGGCGCAGCCCAAGGCAACGGCAGCACCGAAGAAGGCCAAGTCCTTAAAAAAGGCGAAGGCAAGAAGCCCGGCCAAGGCGGTGAAGGCGGCAATGATGAAGGTGTCGATTATTACGAAACTGAAATAATGATCGAAGAACTGGTGGAAATCATGTTCGAAGACCTTCAGCTACCAGACATGGAACGCAAAAAAATGCGCGAAACATTGTCTGAGCGTAACCTAAAGCGTGCGGGTGTGCAGCGCGCTGGCAGCCCTGCCATGCTAGATAAGAAAAAAACCCTCAGGAGCCTCATAAGGCGGCGCTTAGCTGTCGGCCTTACCGATGAAGGTGAGAAGGCACCCTTGCGGCGTGAAGACCTGCGCTACAAGCGCCGTAAACCCAAGATTAAAAAAGAAAGCAACGCTGCTATCATTTGCATCATGGATACCAGTGGTTCCATGGACACCACCAAGAAGTATTTAGCACGCAGCTTTTTCTTCTTGCTGTACCAATTTGTGAAGCGCCGGTACCGGGCGGTGGAAGTGGTGTTTATCGCCCACCACACACTGGCCAAAGAAGTAACAGAGCATGAGTTTTTCCATAAAGGCGAGAGCGGCGGCACCATGATCAGCTCGGGCTATAAAAAGGCCTTGGAAATAATAGCAGACAGATACCATCCTGATGTTTGGAACCTGTATGCATTCCACGGGTCTGACGGCGATAATTTCAGCCACGATAACCCAGACATGATCAAATGCGCCAAAGAACTATGTGAGATGTGTAACTTGTTTGGCTACGGCGAAATTAAACCGTACGGCAGTGGGCTCATCAATATTTTTAAGGAAAAATTGAAAGCAGATAATTTCATGGCTGTGAAGTTTGATAGCAAAGAAGAGGTTTGGCCTGCCTTTAGAAAGCTGCTTAGTAAAGAGCGCCGCACAGACGGTGGTAAAAGCGCAGTGGATGAGAAAGAAAGCAAGGAAGCAGAGCATGCCTGATGATGCCGCCGAGCCAAGCTACACTAACACGCCAACAGGCCCTGACTCCGACAGTTGGACAATGGACGACCTTGTTGACTGGGATGTGAAAATTCGCAAACTCGTGGATGCCTTTGGCCTCACTTGCTTCGAACAAGAATTTGAAGTCTGCGACCACGAGCAAATGCTCGGCTATATGGCATACCACGGCATGCCAGCCCATTACCCCCACTGGTCATTCGGTAAAAGCTTTGAGCGCCAAAAAACTCAGTATGACATGCAAGTGAGTGGCTTGCCGTATGAGATGGTTATAAACTCAGATCCCTCCGTTGCTTACTTGATGCGCGGCAATAGCTTGTGCCTGCAAATTTTGACAATCGCGCATGTATACGGACACAATGATTTTTTCCGCAATAATTTTACATTTCGCCACACAGATCCGTGCGGCCTGCTTTCTCGCATTAATGTGCACGGCGGGCGTATACGCG
>JAESTR010000163.1 GCA_016763495.1 Kordiimonadaceae bacterium | reverse complement strand
CGCCAGCAGCACCCTCAGACAAATAGACTAGGCGTCGTCGCTTGAAAGTTTTGTATCAACCATGCCAGCAACTTCTTCGTCGTCATCATCATCAAGACTAACGTCGCCAGAGGCGTCATCGTCTAGATCTAAATCGTCGTCGTCGTCATCATCGTCGTCAGAATCAGATTTTTCTTTTTCTTTTTCTTTTTCTTTTTCTTTTTCTTCAGGTTTTTCTACAACAACGATCGGCTGTTTAGTTTTTAAAATTGGCTCAGGCTTAAAGTCCACGCCGCATTCAATACATACTACAGGGTCACTATTACCTAGGTCGTAGAAGCGCTCACCGCATTTTGGGCAAGTCCGTTTCGTGCCCCATTCTGGTTTCGTCACGTCTCTCTCCTTGATATTTGACACACTTTAAAGCTAAGAAGGCGCATCAATTCGCATGATCACGCGCTGCTGTCAAAGCAATAGTGTGCAGGCCGCTTTTTAATACGGATAAATACCAATGCCAAGTCTTGTTTCCCAACCATCTCGCGCCTTAGCGGGCACTTGTAAAGTTGCAGGTGATAAATCCATTTCCCACCGTTCGTTGATGCTGTCAGCGCTCGCGGTAGGAGAAAGCCGAATCTCTGGCTTGCTAGAAGGCGAAGATGTACTCGCCACTGCCGCCGCCATGCGAGCAATGGGCGCAACGATCACACGCGCCGACAATGGTGATTGGCATGTACACGGCGTGGGTGTGGGCGGCCTGATGGCGCCAGACGATATCATTGATATGGGCAACAGCGGCACATCCACCCGGCTATTGATGGGCCTTATCGCGAGCCACAATATTCAAGCTGTGATGACAGGCGACGCCAGCTTACGTAGCCGCCCTATGGGTCGAGTAACCGTACCTCTCATGGAGTTTGGGGCCGTGTTCCAAGCTCGGGATGATAAATACCTCCCGATCACCATTACAGGCAGCGATATGCCTGTGCCCATTGATTACACCACACCTATCGCCAGCGCGCAGGTAAAATCAGCTGTGTTACTGGCCGGCCTCAATACACCCGGCACAACTATTTTGCGTGAAAAAATTGCCACCCGCGACCACACGGAGCGCATGTTAGCAGCAATGGGCGCCAACATTAACGTGACAGAAGAAGATGGCCTGCGCGTTGTGCGCCTTGAAGGCCAGCCTGAATTAAAACCCATCACGCTTGAAGTGCCTGGCGATATAAGCTCATCTGCTTTCTTGCTAGTCGCTGCCTCAATTATTCCGGGCTCAGATATCACACTAGAAAATGTCGGATTGAACCCTCTTCGCACTGGCATCATTGGCGCCTTGCAGGAAATGGGTGCAGACATAAGTGTGCTTAACCCGCGCGAACTGGGCGGCGAGCCTGTTGGTGACATCCGCGTGAAGCATGCGCAGCTGAAAGCCGTTACAAACCTGTCCGTTGAACCATCAACTATGATTGATGAATTCCCCGTGCTGTTTTGCGCTGCAGCCGTGGCCGAAGGCACCAGTCGCTTTGCGGGACTTGAGGAATTGCGGGTCAAAGAATGCGACAGAATTGCGGTTATGGCAGCTGGTCTGCAAGAAAACGGTGTTGAACTAACCGAATTTGAAGACGGCATTGAAATTAAAGGCACGGGCGGCAAAATACCCGGCGGCGGCACCGTTGCCACCAAACTGGACCACCGCATCGCTATGAGCTTTGCAATACTTGGACAAATGGCACAGGAGCCCATCATCATTGATGATGCAGCCCCCATTCAAACCAGTTTCCCTAACTTTGTAGAGTTGATGAACACTTTAGGCGCGAACCTGAGCCTCGCGACCTAAACCTAACATCACATCACAGTTTATTTAGCGCCGTACCTTACTTAACACCGCCCGGTCTTACTTAACACCGTATGGGAATTCGGCGAAGGTCACCAAATGGCCGCCGGGTTCCTTGAAGCTAATTTCGGTGGCACCGTAGAATGTCTCTCGCCAATCTAGGGCGACTTCATAACCTTCTAGCTTTTCAGCCACCGCTTTAACGTCAGGTACAGTCACATACAGCATAACGGGGGCAACATCGGAGGCGGCCCCAAAAGCCTCACCGTCTTCCTTTAGACTCTCACGCGTTTGAAACATTACCTGCTGGCTGCCGTGCACCAAAATGGCAAAGCCCATCGCGCCATCTTCAGGCACGCGCATTGCCACACTGAAGCCAATCTTCTCTAAAAATTCTGCTGAAGGTTCAATTGTCTCAACGGCTAGGTTTGCTGTCACTTGCTCAATCATAGTGTTTCCCCCTATTTATATTTTCTCATAATGTTCATGATATGTTCTTATTCTAATAGTCCAGAAATAGCAATAGTGCCATCACACTCTTGGTTTTTCCAATAAGGTTTTTAAATTAGAGCTTTCAGTCAGGCAAAAACATGTCCGGAAATTGAGCAAGGGTTACTAGATGCCCACCGGGTTCTTTAAAAGTGATTTCAGTGGCACCATAGTATGTGGTGCGCCAATCCATCACAATCTTATAGTCAGATAGCCGCACCACCAATTCTTCTACATTTTCAACTGTAACATACGCATCACTTGCGCGTTTACAGAATCGCCGTGAAAAGCGGCGTGATCATCCAACAAGCATTTGCGTGTTTGAAACATCAGATGCTGCGCGCCGTTGGCCAAAATGGCAAACGTCATAGGGCCACTGTGGGGCAGCCGCATCGCGATAGAAAAACCAATCTTCGCAAAAAACGCCACTGACGGTTCAATAATATCTACAGGCAAATTTGTGGTTAATTGCATAATCATAACTAAAGTAACTGACCCTACTTTTTACACGAATACTCGTCTAGCCCTAGCTGCTATGTTCCTGCATTGGTCTATAAACTTGTTTAACGCAGAGTTTTAATATGCACTTAGCTAGACCTTATAAAGATGCTAACTAAATTTATATTAGAGTAAAACATTATACAGTTTATGAATATTTCAAGTAAATTCCATAGGCCACCGCCAATTATAACCCCTTATAGCCTATATTTAACAGCTACTTACAATAGGTTTAACGTATATTTAGGCTGCACCCTGTAATGGCCTTACTATATCACCATTGCCCGATCAGGCGCGTGGACCGCGTTTATAAACTTCGAAATTGGTGGTTTCAACTCTCTGCAACCTCAGCGTTAGGCCCGCGCCAAAGATGATGCACAATTGCATGTAAAAGCTCGTAAGCGGCGGATCAAAAACCTCTAGTGCATACTGGTCTGCGGCCTGTGTTGCGATTAAAAAAATACTTATCATCACACTAGAGAAAACCAGACTTTTCACCATAGATTCAATCTGCTTCAGATGGTCCTTATATGCCTTATAAGGGTCGACCTTTTTACCCAAAAGATTTGCGGAAATCAAAATTATATAAGCAATATTCATCCCGGTGATTCCTGCGATGGTCACATAATTTTCCCAACTCAGGGGACCTTCCACGTTGGCTCCATTCAGGTAAAAAACCAGCCAGCAGATATATAAAATGGCTGCCAAAACTACCCAAATGGGAGAAATGAAGTCAAACAGACGGCGTGGCTGCAACTCCGCTGTTCGAGTATTGCTTGTATAGGCCTCACGCATCAACTTGAACTGTTTATATTCCTTAATGCTAATGTAAAAAAACGGACCTACTTGAAAGAGAAAATACAACATAACAAAAGTTTCATCACCCCCTTTCTCGTGCGGCGTATAATCAGAGGCATACATCACCGAAAGAATCAGAAAACCTACGGCCGCAATCAGATAATTCACAACACGAAATACCCGTATTGCCCGGCCCTGCCTTTTCAACAAACCATCACGATTAACTGGGTATAATTTGGGGTAATCCTGCGGGGGGAAATGCCGTAGTACATGTTCTACCCGATCACAAATTTTATTCGGAATGTAGATAGACAAAATATATATCTGGCCCACAAACACCGTGTAAAATACCGCCAAGACTACTGTCATTGAAAAATAATCAGGCATCTTATTGTCCTCCAATTGGTGGGTTCTGCATCACTTCTGCAAACGCTATTCTGATCTCGCTGTCAGTTGCGCCTGCGTCCCGGCAATCCGTGATAATGGCGTCCAATTTTGCCTTCACCAGCGCCGGCAGGTCCACTGAGCTATTCTTTATGGCCTCGGGGTGCACATAAGTGCCGCGATACCCTTTGGTTTGGATAACATTGTCTCGCTCAAGCAACCGGTATGCTTTGGCCACCGTTTTATTATTCACGCCCAAGTCATTCGCCAACTGCCGGATAGAAGGCAAGGCATCTCCCGGCAATACGCTTCCGCTGATAACAGCGTTTTTGATTTGTTCCATCAACTGGGCAAACAATGGGTCTGCAATGTCGATGTCAATTATGATTTCCATCTTTGGTGCCTCATATGTACCACTTGTACTAAGGGTACATATGGTTTCATGAATTGACAAGGAAAATCTTCAGTTGCTTTCACAAGCATTTGATAGTGTCTGTTCGAAATATGGATTTTTATTAAACCATTGGCATCCACTGCCTGACGAATAAACTGGAGGTTTGAGCATAAGCTTTTATAAGTCGTGGTATGAGTTTAAGAGGTGATTCGCAGTGATTATTGCAATTGATGGACCAGCCGCAGCTGGCAAAGGCACTCTGGCCCGTCGGCTGGCAGATAAATTTGACTACGCCTATTTGGATACGGGTGCGCTGTACCGGGCCGTAGGGCTAGCTTTGTTAAATGCAGGCAAAGACGCATCAAACGAAGCTGCTGCAGAAGCCGCCTCCCTTGCGCTAGATCAGAACCTATTAACTGACCCAGCCTTGCGTGCAGAGGCAACCGGGGTCGCTGCCTCCAAAGTGGCGTCGATGCCCGGCGTTCGCCGTAACTTATTGAACTTTCAGGTTAAATTCTCAAAATACCCCCCTAACGGCAAGGCCGGATCTGTACTTGATGGCCGCGATATCGGCACTGTCGTGTGCCCTCATGCAGACAGAAAACTTTTCATTACCGCCAGTGCAGAAGAACGCGCCCGTCGCCGCACTGATGAAATTGTAGCCCGTGGTGACAAAGCCGATTTTGAAGCAATATTAGCCGATGTGAAAGCGCGGGACGAACGTGATATGAACCGCACAGAAGCCCCTTTAAAGCCTGCAGAAGATGCGCTCTTGCTAGATACGACAGAATTAGATATAGACGCCGTGTTTTTAAGGGCAGTTGAGTATGTTGAGGCGGCGAAGCCATAACAGACTAAACCACCCCAATAACCGAAGATACTATCGAGGCAATTCTCTAAACGCTTATTAGGTGTTTAAGGGGATTATTTTTGCTGGTGTTAGAGGCTTTCAAACCAAAGAAAACCATAGGGATGGTCCCGAGGTTAAAGAAGGTTTGAAAGAAGACCGTCGGAGCCAACCGGCTGGCACAAAAATAATCGAACCGAAAGGAAGACTTAATGTCTGAACTGGCAACCATGCCAAGCACTTCTGATTTTGAAGCGCTACTGAACGAATCCATGCCTGGTGATGGCGGATTTGAAGGCAGTGTCGTAAAAGGTACTGTTGTTTCTATTGAAAATGATTTCGCGATCGTGGACATCGGGCTTAAAGCCGAAGGCCGCGTTCCTCTAAAAGAATTCGCGATGCCGGGCCAACCATCTGAACTTAAAGTTGGTGATGAAGTTGAAGTATATGTTGACCGCGTTGAAAATGCGCTGGGTGAAGCAATACTTTCACGTGACAAAGCTCGCCGCGAAGAAGCTTGGACTGACTTAGAGAAAGCGTTTGAAGGCGATGCCCGTGTAAACGGTGTTATCTTTGGCCGTGTAAAAGGTGGTTTCACAGTTGATCTTAATGGCGCAGTGGCGTTCCTTCCTGGTTCACAGGTTGATATCCGCCCAATCCGCGACGTTACACCCCTGATGAACATCGAGCAGCCGTTCATGATCCTGAAAATGGATCGTCGTCGCGGTAACATCGTTGTTTCTCGTCGTTCTATCTTAGAAGAAGATCGTCAAGAGCAGCGCGCTGAGCTTCTTAGCAAGCTTAAAGAAGGTGACGCTATTGACGGTGTTGTGAAGAACATCACTGACTATGGTGCCTTTGTTGACCTTGGCGGTATCGACGGCCTGTTGCACGTGACTGACATGTCATGGCGCCGTGTGAACCATCCAAGTGAAGTACTTTCAATCGGTGAAACGGTTAAAGTACAGGTTGTTCGTATCAACCCTGAAACACAGCGTATTAGCCTTGGCATGAAACAGCTTGCTGACGACCCATGGACGGGTATCGAAGCGAAGTATGTGGTTGGCACGAAGCTTACTGGCGTTGTTACAAACATCACTGATTACGGTGCGTTTGTTGAGCTGGAAGCTGGCGTAGAAGGCCTTGTACACGTTAGTGAAATGAGCTGGGTTAAGAAAAACATCCACCCAGGTAAAATCGTTTCCACTAGCCAAGAAGTGAACGTGATGGTTCTGGAAGTAGACCAGTCCAAACGTCGTATTTCTCTTGGCCTCAAACAGTGTGGCGATAACCCTTGGGAAGCGTTTGCTGAGAAATTCCCAGCAGGCACCGAAATTGAAGGTGACGTTAAAAACATCACTGAATTCGGTCTCTTCATTGGTCTAGACGGCGACGTTGACGGCATGGTTCACCTTTCTGACCTTAATTGGGAACGTGCTGGCGATGAAGCTATCGCTGACTATAAAAAGGGCGACACAGTTAAAGCTGTCGTTCTTGATGTAGACATGAAGAAAGAGCGCATCAGCCTTGGCATCAAACAACTAAGCGGTGACCCATTCGCTGGTGTTTCTACTAAGAAACGCGGCGAGCAAGTGACCTGTGTTGTTAAAGTGGTTAACGAAAACGGTGTTGAAGTTGAAGTTGGCGAAACTGGCATGACTTCATTCATCCGTCGTAATGACCTTGCACGTGACCGTGCAGATCAACGCCCTGAGCGTTTCTCTGTTGGTGACAAACTAGACGCAATGGTTACTGGTGTAGACAAATCCAGCCGTAAGGTTAATTTGTCTATTAAAGCACTGGAAATCTCTGATGAAAAGCAAGCTGTTGAGCAGTATGGTTCTACAGACTCAGGCGCAAGCCTCGGTGACATTCTCGGTGCTGCGCTTAACAAAGCCAAAGACGACGAATAAGTCACTCTAAAAAATACTGAGTTAAAGGCTGCCCCCAACAGGGGGCGGCCTTTTCTTTTACTGCGCGCCAGCAGCAAAAAACCAAGAGTAGGAGGGCCTTTGACCAAATTCAGAATCAGCCCTAAAAACCCAAAGGGCACCAAATCTAACTAAACCCTTAAGAGAAAAAAGATAAAAATCCTTTTCCTTTAACGGCTTATCTTGACGAAAGCCCAATCTAATGGCAGGCTTAGCAGCAATTACAGTGGGCAAACCAGAATCCAGTAGCAGCTATTAGATGCTTACGGGGAGGATGCAAATGATCAAATCAGAGTTGATTACCAAAATTGCGGAAGCCAATCCCCATTTATATTACCGGGATGTTGAGCGCATTGTTTCAAAGATTTTTGACGAAATTACTGATGCCCTATCACGCGGAGACCGCGTTGAATTAAGGGGTTTTGGGGCTTTTTCAGTGAAAGAACGGCCCTCCCGTATTGGGCGAAATCCCCGTACCGGTGAAAAGGTTGATGTCGCAGAAAAGCGCGTGCCTTATTTCAAAACAGGTAAAGACCTGCGCGAGCGCCTAAACAAATAACGCCCCACTCTACGACCTAGAAAGTGATTCATGGTACGCCCCCTTGCCATCCTGATTCGACGCCTTTTGTGGATTTCCATAGGGGTTGCCTTGGTTGTTTTTGCTGTAAACAACCGCACAATCACAGAAATTTCATTATCCCCACTTCCCTTTTCCCTTTTCCTTCCTCTCTGGGCTCTTCTGTTCGCGGGTATTTTTATTGGGTTGATCATTGCTGCAACGGTTACAGGCTGGATCAGACTGCAAGGGTTCACCCAGCGCAGAAAAGCTGAACGCCGCGCTAATTATCTGGATAAGCAGATGACAGCTTTGGCTGAAGACGCCTATCAAGGCCGCGCCACCAAAGCCCATAACACCGCAAGCGATATTAAGCCTAGTACCGCGCTTGCAAATGACAGCTAAACAGGGCTAAACCCTTCCTGCATCATCGCTGTTCCACGCCATAGGGGATTTCTCGCCATGCTACTCGCCAGTGACCGTATATTCTGCGCCCTCGACACAACATGCACGCAAGACGCTGTTGCCTTGGCAACAACCCTGAACGGCGTGGTCGGCGGTGTGAAACTGGGACTGGAGTTTTTCTGCGCGAATGGTGCTGATGGCTTTAAAGCTGTCGCCGAAACAAACATGCCCATATTTTTGGACCTTAAGTTTCACGACATCCCCAACACTGTTGCAGGTGCCATCCGTGCAGTGGCCCCCTTAGGACCCAAGATTATAACTATCCATACGCAAGGCGGGCCTGAGATGATGCGCCGCGCAGCGGAGACAGCCGCCGAAGAAGCCGCAAAACACGGCACTGCCAAACCATGGGTTACAGGCGTCACTATTCTAACAAGCATGGATGATGCTGACCTGAGTGCCATAGGTGTGCAGGACCCCCTTACAGCCCAAGTGGCGCGCCTAGCTGCCCTGGCGGCACAAAGTGGGCTTGACGGCATGGTATGCAGCCCCAAGGAGATCAGCCTAGCCCGTACGGCAACCAACCCTGACTTTAAACTTGTTGTGCCCGGCATCCGCCCGGCAGGGAGTGCAGTTGGGGACCAAAAGCGCGTCATGACCCCACATGATGCTGTATCAGCCGGCGCAGACATTCTTGTCATTGGGCGGCCCATCACACAGGCAAGCAACCCACGCGCTGCCGCAGATGCCATTGCCGCCAGCATCAACGGTTATATCAATGATGGACTAAGGCTTTTCAGGTTTAAGTTACATATCCACCCACTCCCCCTACCCAACCACCCCACAGTGTATCCTAGCGGGTGGTTGGGTAGGGGGAGTGGGCTGGTGATACATAGTAAACCGGATACGCTCTAAACCAAATACGGCCGAGTCTTCCATCAACGAGCATAGAATCATTACCGCCCTACCCAGTAACCCGCCACCAGCAGCCATATAGGCTATTGTAGCCTTGAGTGCAGGCACTCACGATAGGCTACTGAATATTGCCAAAACCATAGGGTTTGTGCCCGCATCCTATAAATTTAGGCGCTTCATCCTTTTCTTAATCCTTCTCTGGGGGGATTCAGCTTGCAAAGCAGGGCACAGGGCGCTATATACCGCGCTTCATCGAACCGCCCGGCTGAGTTAATGGGCTGCCGTGGCTGTTCAAACAAGATCTTCTTTCTAGTCATGAGAGGACATAAAATGCCCAAAATGAAGACAAAATCGAGCGTTAAAAAACGTTTCAAACTGAGCGCCACTGGTAAAGTGATCGCAAGCCAAGCTGGTAAACAGCACGGCATGATCAAACGTACCAACAAGCAAATCCGTAACCTACGTGGGACTACAATCCTCAACGATTGTGATGCGCGTATTGTTAAAAAGTTTATGCCGTACGGCTAAGGCCCCTCGGATTTTTTAAGGTTAAGGAGAATTACCAATGGCACGTGTTAAACGCGGTGTAGTATCGCACGCTCGTCACAAGAAAGTCCTCGAGGAAGCTAAAGGCTACCGGGGTCGTCGTAAGAATACAATTAAAGTTGCTCGTCAGGCTGTTGAAAAAGCTGGCCAGTACGCATACCGGGACCGTAAAGCCAAGAAGCGCACTTTCCGCGCCCTTTGGATTCAGCGGATCAATGCTGGTACACGCGCACTCGGTCTTCAGTACGGCCAGTTCATGCACGGTTTGAAGCTCGCTGGTATCGAGCTTGACCGTAAAGTCTTGAGCGACCTTGCAATCCACGAACAAGCAGCGTTTGCTTCTTTGGTAGAACAGGCTAAGGCCGCTCTTCCTAAGTAACGCAGAGCTTTAGTGTAAGGGCGTGAAAAACACGCCTGTACTAAACCTCAAAAAGACGTAATAAGAAGGGGGCCTTGCCATGTGCAAGGTCCCCTTTCTATTGTTTATTACAGATCTTTTGGGCAAATTTTTGGCCCTAAAATTTATTTGATAAGTGGGTAAACGGTGTAATTATGCAGGAACAAATCTCAACTTTGCGGACGGACATATCCGGCAAGATCAGCGAAACCGCTGATTTGGCGACGCTTGAGGAAATTCGTGTTGCCACGCTTGGTAAAAAAGGCAGTGTTTCACAGCTCATGAAGGGCCTTGGCGGCATGAGCCCCGACGAACGCAAAGAGATGGGGCCAATTCTTAATGGTCTCAAAACCGATGTAGCCAATGAGATCGCTGCCCGCAAAGATACACTTGAAGGCTTTGAGCTTGAAGCTCGCCTGCGCGCCGAACGGCTGGATGTAACCTTGCCAGTGGCCGAACATGCCAGTGGCAGCGTACACCCGGTGAGCCAAGTGATGGACGAAATCGCAGAGATTTTCGCCAGCATGGGATTTGATGTTGCAGAAGGCCCTGACCTTGAAGATGACTTCCACAATTTTGGGGCGCTGAATATCCCTGAAGAGCACCCTGCCCGTCAGGACCATGATACTTTTTACCTAAAAGCTGATGAAAACGGCGAGCGCAAAGTATTGCGCACCCACACCAGCCCCGTGCAAATTCGGACGATGATGTCAAAAGAGCCGCCTATCCGCATCATTGCGCCAGGCCGGACATATCGCAGTGATAGTGATGCTACCCACACGCCTATGTTCCATCAGGTAGAAGGCCTTGTGATCGACAAAGACACACACCTTGGCCACCTGAAAGGCACGCTGGAAACATTCCTGAAAGCCTTCTTTGAAATAGATGCTGTAACTT
>JAESTR010000162.1 GCA_016763495.1 Kordiimonadaceae bacterium | reverse complement strand
TCCCACTGTATCACCGCTATCAGGTGGAAAGCAGCTTGGAAGCTATGTACCAGCCTGTGGTTCAGCTTAAGTCTGGTGGCTATATCGTTATTAACCCAACTGAGGCCCTCATCTCAATTGATGTAAACTCAGGCCGGGCGACCAAAGAACATAACATTGAAGAAACAGCTGTTAAAACCAATTTGGAAGCTGCTGAAGAAGTAGCGCGCCAATTACGCCTGCGTGATATGGCTGGCCTTGTGGTTATTGATTTCATTGATATGGAAGACCGCGGCAACAACCGCGCGGTCGAACGTAAAATGAAAGACATGCTGAAGAATGACCGCGCCCGTATTCAGGTTGGCCGGATTTCAAGTTTTGGCTTGATGGAAATGTCTCGCCAGCGTTTGCGCCCTAACCTCTTAGAAGTTGCCATGGAAACATGCGCTACATGCGCAGGTACAGGCATCGTGCGCTCGGTAGAATCAGCATCTCTGATGGCGCTTCGCCAGCTTGAAGAAGAAGGCATTCGCAATCGTAGCCATACTGTGCGTATTTCAACAAACCCTGATGTCGCTGTTTATTTGCTAAACAAAAAGCGGGCAGTGCTATCAGCGCTTGAAGCACAGTATGATTTGATCATCGAAGTATTGGCTCAGCCTACATTAGGTCAGTCTGATATTGAAATTACCCGTGAAACCACTGTGCACGCGAAAGCCCCCCTTACTGCAGACGCCGTTGTGACGCTTGAAAGCTCAGCTCCTGATTTTAATGATACAGATGATACAGATGAAAAATCAGAAAAGTCAGAAAAGTCAGAAAAAGAAGAGACTAATACACCTGTAGCCAAAGCAGATGACGATGATGAGCACCCGCGCAAAAAACGCCGTCGTAGACGCCGCAGGCGCCGTGGCGGTGAAGATGCTGAGAACGGCGACCATCGCAGTAACCGACAGCAAAATGCTTCATCTGAAGAAGACACTGAAGAAACTGCTGGCGAGACACGTGCCGAAAACGCGGATGATGACACTGAGGACAAGCCTCGCTCACGTCGCCGTAGAGGCACGCGTGGTGGTCGCAGACGCCGGTCACATAATGATGCGCCTACTGAGAATAGAGAGAATGGTGAAACAGTGTCGGCGGAAACCGTATCAACTGACCATGCTGACGAGGCCCCAAAAGCAGTTGGCGCCCAAGAAGGTGATGCCGCAAGTCAAGAAGGCGAAGCCGCAGGTGATGACAAAAAGCCGACTAGGCGTCGCCGTAGAATAAGACGTACGTCATCAGATGAGACACCAGCATCTGCTGAAGCTTCCGCACCAGCTGAAGTCCACGAAACAGCGACTGAGAATGCAGTAGAAGAAAAACCTAAACGCAGAGGGCGTCGCAAAGCAGCTGATACAGAAACTGAAACCAGCCAAGCTGAGAAGGCTGGTGACACGCCAAAATCTGATGAAAAGCCAAAGCCTCGCCGTCGCAGGGCAGCTAAAGCTGTTGAAAAGACAGCGGGCGTAGATTCAACGGTTTCTGTAGAGGCGAAAGACGAAACAGCGGAAAAACCAAAACGACGCAGGCGTACAACAAAAGCGGCAGTAGAAACCACTGATGCACCGAAGGTTTCTGAATCTAGTAGCCCGAGTGCAGCCGAAAAGCCTGCCAAGGCCAAACGTGCCCCACGTAAAAGTGACGCTAAACCTGCTGAGGCAAAGCCAGCGGTTAAAGCTGCGGCTAAAACAGCTGCTGAGCCAGTTTCTGCACCAAAGCCTAAAGCCACGCTGGTTGAGAGCACTGGCGGCGAAGGCAAAGCAGGCCGTAAAGGCTGGTGGCAGCGTACTTTTGGCTAAAACATTACCACTGGTGGCAAGGGATATTCCTTTGCCACCAGTTACCCACAATTACCGCATAAACTCACACAGTTGTTAGACAATGTTCATTGACCGTTCACGGCCATGAGGCTAGCGTGCCAATCTGTTGGGAGAATATAGTGCACACATTCCGTTTTCATATAGTTTCCGTTATACTGCTTGCCTTTTCACTGGCGGGTGCGGCACGCGCGCAATCAATTTTACGCGACGCCGAAACCGAAGCCTTCTTCCATGAAATTTCAGACCCACTTTTTGTATCTGCAGGCCTAAACCCCGTTGATGTCAAAATGTTTCTATTGGCTGACACCTCCCTAAATGCCTTTGTGTCTGGCGGGCAGAATATATTCATTAATTCCGGGATTATTATACGATCTGACAATGTAAATCAGTTGCTGGGTGTTATCGCCCATGAAGCTGGCCATATCGCCGGCGGACATTTAACGCGCTTTAGCGATGTAGGTGCTATAGCTAGTAACACCAGCATTTTGTCTATGGTGCTGGGTGCTGCGGCTATTCTTGCGGGAAGCCCTGACGCGGGCATAGGCCTCTTTATGGCGGGACAAAGCGTCGCCCTAGGGCAAGTCCTTGCATATACGCGCGTGCAAGAAAGCTCAGCAGACCAAGCTGGTGCTTCGTATTTGGAGGACAACGGCATTTCCGGCGTGGGCTTGATTGAGTTTTTCGAGAAAATCAGATATCAGGAAATACTCGCACAAGTTCGGCAAAACCCGTACATCCGCTCACACCCTCTCAACAGCCAACGCATTTTGGCACTGAACGGGGTCGTGCTCACAAGTAAACATTATAAAACACCACCAAACCCACGTCTGAATGAGATATTCCTGCGTCTTAAAGCAAAAATTATTGGCTATTTATACGATCCGTCCCGCACCTTAAAAATGTTTCCGGTGTCAGATACAAGTGCTGCAGCGCGGTATGCGCGTGTTTATGCTTACCATAAGGCACTTGAGTGGGACTTGGCGCTTGCAGAAGTAGATTCACTGATCGCGATGGAGCCAGAAAACGCCTATTTCCACGAGATTAAAGGCCAGATCCTTTTTGAAAATGGAAAAGTTCGGGCTTCCTTACCTGTATTTGAAGACGCTGTGAAATATGGACCAGAGCAACCCCTTATAGCCACAGCACTAGGCCAGGCAATGGTTTCTCTTGAAGATCCAGCAATGATGGAACGTGCAATACCAATTTTAAAGAATGCGACACGGCAAGATACAAACAATAGCTTCGCTTGGTTCAACTTGGCTAAGGCCTACAGCTGGAACGGCAAAGATGCTTTAGCAAGCCTCGCTACTGCTGAACGCTTTTATTCTGCAGGTGTACCGCCACAAGCCATGCTGCATGCAAAGCGTGCGCTGGACTCCTTTAGTACAGGCACCCCCGAATGGCTTAGGGCACAAGATATATTCTTTGTCTCCAAGGACGCCGTCGACCGCTATAATCGGAGAAACAAGCGCCGCCGCAAGGCTTCAGGGTTTACCTTCCAATCCTCAACAAATACTCACGCCCAATAACGCCATATACAAGAATGTACGGTACAAAAAGTCAGGCGCAAATCGCCGGGCTCTAAAATGAAGTTAATTTTGATGAAAAAAATACTCAGCTTATGGCTTTTTGCCGCTAGTTTCTCTGCGACTGCCTTTGCACAAGATGATGGCCATAAAACCGTCAAAGTAGCACCTGAAGAACGCGCAAAAATCGAACAGGTGATTCAAGACTATCTTCTCGAAAACCCAGAAATACTCGAACTTGCATTTCAGGAATTACAGCGCAGACGCATCGATAACCAACGGGTACAAATGCTGGGCATCGCTGAAAACTACCGTGACTACTTAGAGACTAACAGCAACGCTGGCGTTCTTGGCAACCCTGACGGCGACGTTACTATCGTAGAGTTCTTTGATTATCAATGCGGTGTTTGCCGCCGTCACTTTAAAGACGTTATGCGCTTAGTGAGAGAAGACGGCAACATTCGCTGGGTTGCACGCCACTTCCCTATCCTAGACCGCCCCGGCGAGCCGCCGGTGTCTCAGATATCTGCTCAAGCAGGTATTGCTGCCGTAAAACAAGGCAAGTTTGCTGAGTTTCATACAGCAATGATGACGACACCCGGGCAGCAAAGCATTGAGCGCACCTACCAGATTGCTGAAAGTGTCGGCATAGACATTAAAAAATTACAGGCCGACATGGTGGCTGTGCTGACAGAAAAACAAATCACCAATAGTCGTGAAATTGCCGTCGCAATTGGTTTCACTGGCACACCGGGTTACATCATTGGCAAAACCATCTTACTCGGGGCCGAAGGTTACGGCGCAGTGAAGCGCGCTGTTGCCAAAACACGCCGCAATAAAGCTGCAGAGAAGTAACGCGCATTCATTTCAATAAAAAAGGGCCGCTATGATAGCGGCCCTTTTTTTATGAGATCAGTACAAACAAAAGCCCGCTGTCCGCGAGATACAAAGCCACTCTTTACCTATGCTGCAATGCACGCAAAGCTACAAACTCTCGCGTATCCAGACTACTTTGCCAAACACCATAATTAAGTGCCTGCTTGACCAGCACATCCTCAACTCTGCTTCAACATATCACGGACTAACCGATCAGGTGGCGTAAACACCTGTTTCGCTAACGGCTAGTGACAAGCTCTTAAAAGCTTAGAATTAATATCTCAAACTTAGATCAAACCAGCAAGCGGTGAGCTTGGGTCTGCATATCTTTTCTTAGGCATACGGCCAGCTTGGTAGGAAAGTCTGCCGCTTTCCACAGCGAGCTTCATAGCGCGCGCCATTTTTATAGGGTGTTTGGCTTCTGCAATGGCCGTGTTCATCAACACACCGTCACAACCAAGTTCCATGGCAACAGCGGCATCCGACGCCGTACCAACACCAGCATCAACCAGTAATGGCACGGTTATTTCCTCCACCATCAAGCGAATTTGTACAGGATTTTGAAGGCCAAGGCCGGAACCAATAGGCGCACCAAGCGGCATGATAGCAACACAGCCCATATCTTCAAGGCGGCGTGCTGCAATGGGGTCATCGCTACAATAAACCATCACTTTGAAGCCTTCTTTGACTAATTCTTCAACAGCCACATACGTTTCCACCATGTTGGGATACAGTGTTTTCTGGTCACCCAGCACTTCAAGCTTCACTAGGTCCCAGCCACCAGCCTCACGGGCTAACCGAAGCGTGCGCACCGCTGACTGCGCATCAAAACAACCGGCTGTATTTGGCAGATATGTAATTTTTTTCGGGTCCAGATGGTCGACCAACATCGGCTGCGTTGGGTCCGACACGTTCACACGGCGCACAGCCACGGTAACGATCTCAGCCCCAGAGGCTGCAACAGCCGCCGCAGTTTCTTCAAAGTCTTTGTATTTGCCTGTGCCAACGATCAGCCGTGAGCCGTAGGTTTGTCCGGCCAGTGTCCAGCTGTCATCTGCACTTAAATCATTTGAATGAGCCACGCGGTGTTATCCTCCACCAATAAAATGTACTATTTCCAGTTCATCACCATCGGCCAACGTCACCTCTTTAAAGGTGGATTTCGACACAATTACGAGATTACGCTCAACAGCAACTTTTTTGGGGTCGAGCCCTAAGCCAGACAAAAAGCCCCACACGCTAGTATCAGCGGCGATACTTTTAGTGTCTCCGTTCACTGTAATAGTAACCACAGTATCTTTACCTCTTGCCCCAAATTTTGGGCTTTTTGCGTCAAGTAGATGGTAAGTAACCAGAATATCGAATTTCTTGCATATAAGAATAGCGTAATATTTTAACCTTCTCACTTTGCATGCAATGCATATGGCATTATACAAGAGGCATCAAGCGATCTTGTGTAGAAATGAGCTTAATGATGAATGACACAGCACCACAGTCCCTTTTGGTTCTAAATGGCCCCAATCTAAATTTACTTGGGACTCGTGAACCCGAGACATATGGCAGCGCTACGCTTTCAGATATTGAAAATGCGTGTGCGGCTCATGCCACAGAACAAGGCTATTCGATTGATTTTCGCCAAACAAATATTGAAGGCACGTTAGTTGACTGGATTCAGGAAGGCGGCACTTCTGCACAAGGCATTATTCTCAATGCTGCTGCTTACACGCACACTTCTGTAGCGATCCATGATGCTATCGCCGCCATAAAGACACCGGTAATTGAAGTTCATTTGTCTAATGTTTTCGCCAGAGAAGAATATCGCCACCATTCTTATATTTCAGATGTGGCTGCGGGCGTAATATGTGGCTTTGGCGCACACGGTTATATACTTGCGATTGACGCATTAGTCGGTATGCTGCGCCACCAGTCTTGATCTAAGGGTAGGACCTACATGTCGAAGTTAACAGAATACAAAGACCTCATCCACGAATTGGCTGAGCTTCTTGATAAATCCACACTTTCAGAAATTGAAGTAGAAGAAGATAGTTTCCGTATTAGGGTCGCACGCGAAATTACCGCCGCTCCAGCATATGCTTTGCCAGCGCCAGTCGCACCGCTTGCCGCACCAGTAGCGCCAGTGGCTGCAGACGTTGAGACAGCACCGAACCTTGCTGACCATCCTGGCGCCATTACGTCGCCAATGGTTGGCACAGCCTATGACGCGCCCTCACCTGACTCTGACGCTTTCATCAAAGTTGGTGACAAGGTGAAAGTAGGCGACACACTGCTTATCATTGAAGCAATGAAAGTAATGAACAACATCGCCTCGACTAAAGCAGGAACAGTGAAAGAGGTTTTATTCTCTGACTCGCAGCCTGT
>JAESTR010000161.1 GCA_016763495.1 Kordiimonadaceae bacterium | reverse complement strand
TACGCGCGCTGCAGGAAAGTGGAATAGATGGTCACAAATGGCTTAAAGCCTTGAGTAGCAAGACCTGCCGCGAATGTAACTGCATGCTGCTCGGCGATGCCAACATCAAAACAACGATCAGGAAACTGCTTCGCAAACTTATCAATGCCCGTGCCAGACGGCATTGCAGCCGTGATAGCGACCACTTTCTCGTCAGCTTCAGCTTCTTTAATCAGCGCTTCTGCATAGACATTGGTAAAAGTAGGTGACTTAGGTGTAGATTTTTTACGTTCTTTAGTGACCAAATCAAACTGCGGTACAGCATGGTATTTTTCCAGCTGAGGCTCTTCAAACGGATGACCTCTGCCCTTTTCCGTCACCACATGAACGAGTATGGGCCCTTCTCCAGTGTCCCGAACGTTTTCAAGCACAGGCAGCAAATGGTCCATGTTATGCCCATCAATGGGGCCAACATAATAAAAACCAAGTTCGTCGAACAAAGTGCCGCCACCAAGAGCCATACCACGAGCGCTTTCTTCCCACAGGCGAGCGCGGTCAGCCAGTGGCCGAGGCAGTAATTCAATGATCTTTTTACCAAAGCCACGCAGGCTTAAGAAAGTCTCGCTAGAAATAATTTTGGCAAGATACGCACTAAGCGCACCAACGGCAGGTGCAATAGACATATCATTATCGTTTAAGATAACGATCAGCCGGTTACCAGCTTGCTTGGCATTATTCATGGCTTCATACGCCATACCAGCACTCATCGCGCCGTCACCAATTACCGCAATTGCACGACCTTCACGGCCATCCAGCTTGTTTGCAACGGCCATACCCAGTGCCGCGCTAATAGATGTGGATGAATGACCCGCACCAAAAGGGTCATAGTCGCTTTCTGTGCGCTTGGTGAAGGGCGAAAGGCCCTCAGCTTGCCGAATAGTCCGGATACCGTCCCTACGGCCCGTTAAAATCTTGTGCGGATAGGCCTGATGGCCCACATCCCAGATAATTTTATCTTTTGGCGTATCAAAAACAAAATGCAGAGCCACTGTTAGCTCAACAACACCAAGTCCCGCGCCAAAATGCCCGCCAGAGATTGATGCAGCACTGATGACTTCATCGCGTAATTCATCAGCTAACTGACGAAGCTGCTCTTTGGGCAGGTTTCTCAATTCCTTGGGTGTTGGTATTGTATCCAACAACGGGGTATCGGGGCGTACGCTCAACTCAAAATCCTCTGACACGATCTTATATGTACCGCATATCCCTTTTTAGGCGGAATAGTCCAGTTATTATACTCAGGTGCGTCGATTTATAGCAAAATCTGCCACCGCACGCAAAAGGGCAGCTTTTTCATCAAAACCAGACAAGTGCTCAATGGCTTGATCCGTTAGTATTCTCGCCTGACGCCGCGCACGGTCAACCCCCATAATACCAATAAGTGTCGCCTTGCCAGCATCTTCATCCTTGCCAACGGCTTTGCCAACTTCTTCAGCGCTGCCTTCAACATCCAGCAAATCATCAGCAATTTGAAAGGCGAGGCCAAAATCCCGAGCATAGCCCAGCAAAGATGCATGTGCTTCTTTGCTTGCACCGGCTAAAATTGCGCCCGCGTCCACGGCAAAACTAATAAGCGCCCCAGTTTTTAAGTTCTGGAGCCGGAAAATACCCCGTTCATCAAGGTCGTGGTCTTCAGCGGTAAGATCAATCATCTGGCCGCCAACCATGCCCTGCCCGCCTGACGCTTTTGCCAGCTTTTCAACCAGCTTGCAGCGCACGCGCGGGTCAGGATGTGTTTTTTCGTTAGATAATATTTCAAATGCCAGCGTTAACAACCCGTCGCCGGCCAAAATCGCCGTCGCTTCATCAAAAGCAACATGCACCGTTGGCTTGCCGCGCCGCATGTCATCATCATCCATCGCCGGCAAGTCATCATGCACCAGCGAATAACAATGCACACACTCAAGCGCCGCAGCCACTCGCAAGGAATGCTGCCGCTCTACACCAAATAAATCAGCGCTGGCACACACAAGGAATGGCCGAATACGCTTGCCGCCCGCATAAACCGAGTGGCGCATAGCTTCATAAAGCTGTGCTTCGTTCCCTTCCGGCACTGCCAGAATGGGGTCCAACACACGCTCAAGATCTTGCGCAACGGAAGCCATCGCATCTTTGAGGGCTAAGTTGTCCACGGATTAATCCTTATTCAACGTCAAACGGCTGAGTGCCGGTTGCTTCACCCTTTTCATTCAGGGTAATTTTTTCGATCTTCGCCTGCGCGTCTTTTAGCTTAGCTTCGCAGTGCGCTTTCAGCTTTGTGCCGCGTGTATATAAGTCAATTGACTGTTCAAGCGGTGCATTACCTGATTCCAGCTTTGCAACTATGCCTTCAAGGGCAGCCATCGCATCTTCAAAGCTAAGAGCAGTAATGTCAGGTGTGTCTTGAGCAATATCACTCATGCTATGTCCTTTTGGCCCACAGGGTTTGGCAGCGGTATTGTGCCGCCAATCGAGCTCTATATAGGCTTGCAAACTGCCCTCAGTAAAGCCCTGTTTCGAACCGCCTGCAGTTACTAGGCACCAAGCTTACAAATCCCGCAGAGGAATACCCGGCAGCTTGCTGATTTCAGCGAGTATATCAACATCAGAAAACGTGCCTGTGGCTTTAAAACGCACAAGGTCGCCCGTGTCTTCGCGTTCTGCAAGGCCAACAGATTCCAGCAAATGATGATGAGATACTGCTTCGCCAATCGCTAGGAAAAAATCTATGCCTTTCAATTGCCTCCTGAACAATACGGGGAATGTTTCAATAGGCGTGAAAGCTTCTGTGCAATAGGCGTGCAGACGCGCTAGCTTTGTTAAATGGCTCTCTATCAACTGGTCTAGCCGCGTTGCTAAACCATTAAAAACCGGCCCATGCGACGGCAGCACCATTGGGTCTGCATCAATATTTTTCATACGCTCTAAACTCGAAAGCCAATGAGCAAGCGGGTTCGCAAGCGGTTCGCGCGCATACACTGATACATTGGATGTTATTTCAGGCAACACTTGGTCACCACCAATGAATAAGGGTTCATCAAGGCACAGCAGGCAAGCATGCTCAGGAGAGTGCCCGCGCCCAATAATGACACGCCATTTGCGGCCGCCAATCATAATTTCGGTGCCATCTTCCAAGCGGGTATATTGCGCCGGTAACTTATGTACGCCTTTTTTAAAGTGGCCAAAACCACGGCCAGCGATCATTGACCGTAAATCCGGGTTCACGCCCATTCTGAATAGATAATCGATTTCTTCTTCTGGCATAGGCTCAGCAGCACTGAGCCATAAATGCTGTGCCATAAAATACTCTGCAAGGGTCATAGAGAATTTGGCTTTATGCCGTTCTACGAGCCATCCCGCCAAGCCCAAATGATCAGGGTGCATGTGCGTTGCGATAAGATGCTTGATGGGTTTGCCGCCCATCACTGTTTGCTCTATTTTCTCCCAGACTGCTCTGCCTGTTTTACCTTGCGCGCCGGTATCGATAACTGTCCAGCCATCGCCTTCATCGAACAAGTACTCATTGATATGGTCAAGTGCCCAAGGCAAAGGGATACGTGCCCAAAATATGCCTTTGGCAACTTCGATAACATTATCGCCTTCTGGCACACCGTCAAAAGGGTATTCCAGCGTGGGCTCAGGAGCAACGGCAGGAGCGCGGTGATCAACGACTTCACCAGTATCCGTTACGGTTTCTGTTACGGCAGTATTTTTATTAGTCATACGAGAGCCTCAAGGGCGGCGCAGATTTAGGCCCGCGCGAAATCTTCAATTTTTAGGTCCAACAAACGATCAGC
>JAESTR010000160.1 GCA_016763495.1 Kordiimonadaceae bacterium | reverse complement strand
GCCTGAACGGAAAATGCGCCCCCACTTGATAACGGCACCGTCTGCTGCCTCGTAACCGCCCATATCCCGGAAGTTTTTAACGCCTGTAAGCGAGTTTATGCGCCGGTGGATGGTCATGCAGTGCCTTTCAGGGTGGACGCCAGAGGGTCTTTCTAACGTGGTCTATACATTAACTATAACGAAAGTGTCTTATCATTTTCTTAGCGCGCAAATAAAATTTATCAAATATTTTGCAAAATTAGGAGGAAGTGTGCGGTTTGCGTTTGAAGGGGATAGCAAAGGCGTGATAGAGGGAGAATATGTACTGGGTAAAGGAAGCTGATGTTACATACTCCTGCTGAAAATGGTCCGCTGGCAATGTACCGCCAGCTTGAGAAAGAAGGCGAAATTCGCCCTGACGAGGATCAGCTTCGTATTCTTACGCATTTTGAGCGTTTATTCGGTGATTTGGTCGACTATCCTGAGATCGTTGGTCGGTCCAAAAGCCTTTCCATTAAAAGCTGGCGGCTGTCCAATTTATTCCGCTGGTCGGGTGGTGATAAAAAACCGCCGCGGGGTTTGTATATATACGGCGGCGTTGGGCGCGGTAAATCCATGTTGATGGATCTATTTTACGATATCGCTCCAGTGAAAGCTAAGCGCCGGGTTCATTTCCACGAATTTATGCTTGAAGTGCACGCGCGCATGAGAGAATGGCGCGGTCTGTCTGGTAAGGAACGCGCTGCTCGCGGTGGACGTGCGACTGAAGACGACCCTATAGCGCCGGTTGCCAGACAAATAGCTGGTGAAGCAACGCTGCTCTGTTTTGACGAGCTGCAAGTCACAGATATTGCGGATGCAATGGTGCTTAGCCGTTTGTTCACTGAAATGCTGGAATGTGGTGTTGTTGTCGTGGCTACCTCAAACCGTGAGCCTGATGAGCTGTATAAAGATGGCTTGAACAGGCAACTGTTTGTGCCGTTCATTGAGCGGCTTAAGGCCGAGTTTGATGTGGTGAGCCTTGATGGCCCGACAGACTATCGGTACGACCGCCTAAAAGGGGTGGACACATATTACTCACCAGTGAATGAAGCGACGACGAAAAAGCTCTCAGCAGCCTTCTTTCGCCTCACTGATCGGGACTTTGATAATCGAGACAAAGTGCCCTCTGAAGAATTGACAGTGCAGGGGCGCAGGTTGTTTGTACCAAAGGCGGCGCGCGGCGTGGCAGTGTTCTCTTTCAAACGGCTGTGCGCAAACCCTGTTGGGGCTGCTGATTACCTGACAATTGCACGTGCTTATCACACGGTGATAATGGTGGCGATCCCACAACTTTCCAAAGCCAAGCGCAACGAAGCGAAAAGGTTTGTAACCTTTATTGATGCTTTGTATGAGCACGGCGTAAAATTCTTGTGTTCAGCGGCCGTATCCCCCGCAGACTTGTATCCCACAGGGGATGGCTCGTTTGAGTTTGAGCGCACAGTTTCCCGCCTCATAGAAATGCAGTCAGAAGATTATTTGCATCGTGGTCACGGCAAGCTGGACTAATTCATGCCTTCATTTAGTGTGAGATTTGACCTAATAGGTTAGCTTTCAAGTCAAAACCTAGCGTATGAAACATGGCATATGTTTGCTAGCGTATTTAGCCAATAAGTAACTCGTACTGCCAATGCCCGAAACGTTTTACTGAATAGGTATCAAATAGAATCAGTAGGTCATGCACTTGGTGCTTGATAAAATATACCGCACAGTTATGGTTAATTTCATAGAAGCTTTGTTACGGGTAAAGGGACTTCTGCCTCCTTATACGTCAATGGCATGGTAGCTAGGTTAAAAAATAGGCACCTTTTATGAGGTTTTTGGAATATGGTAACCTTTCGTCAACTAATCACGCGGATTGTAGGTATTCATGACTTGTTTAGGGTGGGTAAACGCGCTAGTTACCACGTTGATTAATCTTTGTTTTTTTATCAGCGGCACCAGTATTGAAAGTCGCATAAATTCTCAGTTGGAGCATTCTAATGGCACGTAACAAAATCGCATTGATCGGTGGCGGTCAAATCGGTGGCACGCTTGCGCACCTAGCAGCACTTAAAGAACTTGGCGATGTTACTCTTTTCGACATTGTTGAAGGTCTTCCTCAGGGTAAATCTCTGGATCTTTCTCAGTCTTCACCTGTAGAAGGTTTCAACGCCGTAATGAAAGGTGCTAACGATTACGCTGATATTGCAGGGTCCGATGTTGTCATCGTAACAGCGGGTGTGCCGCGTAAACCGGGCATGAGCCGAGACGATCTTCTTGGTATCAATCTCAAGGTTATGAAATCAGTTGGTGAAGGCATCGGGAAATACGCTCCAGATGCCTTTGTTATTTGTATCACAAACCCGCTTGATGCGATGGTTTGGGCGCTTCAGAAGTTCTCTGGCCTGCCAACAAATAAAGTATGCGGCATGGCCGGTATTCTTGATAGCTCACGGTTCAGCCACTTCCTTGCTGAAGAATTCAATGTTTCCGTTCAAGACGTAACGACTTTTGTTCTTGGTGGGCACGGCGATACGATGGTGCCGCTAACACGCTATTCAACAGTGGCCGGCATTCCTGTGCCTGACCTGATTAAAATGGGTTGGTCCACACAAGAAAAAATTGACGAAATTGTACAGCGTACCCGTGATGGCGGAGCTGAGATTGTCGGCTTGCTGAAAACTGGTTCTGCTTTTTATGCGCCAGCAACAAGTGCTATCGAAATGGCTGAAAGCTATCTCAAAGACAAGCGTCGCCTGCTGCCGTGTGCTGCTTTCCTTGACGGCGAATATGGTTTGAATGACATGTATGTTGGCGTACCGACTATCATTGGTGAAAACGGTATTGAGAAGATTATAGAAATTGATTTGCAGGGTGAAGAGAAGTCTGGCTTTGATCATTCTGTAGATGCAGTGAAAGGCTTGATGGACGCTTGCCGGAATATCGATAAATCATTAGGCTAATAAAATAGGGACACTCCTTAAGGAGCTGGATTAAAATGAATATCCATGAATATCAGGCGAAACGCCTGCTCAAAGAATTCGGTGCACCAGTGCTTGAAGGTGGCGTGGCTTACACGGCAGCTGAAGCAGTGGACGCAGCAAAAAAACTTGGCGGCCCGGTTTGGGTTGTTAAAGCACAAATTCATGCTGGTGGTCGCGGTAAGGCTGGCGGCGTGAAAGTGGTCAAGTCACTTGATGATGTTGAAGCTGTAGCCAAAGAGCTTATCGGCAAAACATTGGTAACGCATCAGACTGGCCCAGAGGGCAAAGAAATCAAGCGCGTATACGTTGAAGATGGCTGTGCCATCAAAAGCGAATATTACCTTGCGCTGCTGCTTGACCGGGCTTCTGGTAAAATCACCATGATGGCGTCTACTGAAGGCGGCATGGACATTGAAGAAGTTGCAGACAAAACACCTGAGAAAATCTTCAATGTAACAATTGACCCAGCGACTGGCCTGCAAGGGCACCATTGTCGTGCAGTTGCTTTTGGTTTGAAGCTTGAGGGTTCTGCGGCGAAAGCTTGCCAGAAAGTCGTTGCGTCTCTTTATGCTGCCTACATAGCTAAAGACGCTGCGATGCTGGAAATCAACCCGCTTGTGCTTACTGAAGATAATGAAATGGTTGTTCTTGATGCCAAAATGTCCTTCGACAGCAATGCATTGTTCCGCCACCCGAAAGTACGGGAATTGCGCGACGAGAGCGAAGAAGATCCTAAAGAAATTGAAGCGTCCAAGTATGAGCTAAACTATAT